>CAYVBH010000017.1:0-24229 GCA_964449015.1 uncultured Bacteroidales bacterium | reverse complement strand
CGACAGAAATTTTGCACTGAAAACAATCTGGGTTGATGACAATTATTTCAATGCCCGCAGTATGGATGTTTATATTGCCAAGTTGAGAAAGTATCTGAGAGATGATCCACGGGTGCAGATCATCAATGTACACGGAAAAGGATTTAAATTGATTGAATCGTAAGGACAGGTCGCGACCTGTCCGTACACATATCATAAAAAAACCCCCGCATTTGCAGGGGTTTTTTTTATTATTACATCATGCCGCCCATACCACCGGGTCCACCCATAGGTGCAGGGGCTTCTTTTTCGGGTTTTTCGGCAACCACACATTCTGTGGATAAGAACATACCAGCAATGGAAGCTGCGTTTTCAATGGCAACGCGGGCTACCTTTGTAGGATCTATTACACCGGCCTTGTACAGGGGCTCGAATTTGTCATCCTGAGCATTGTAGCCGAAATCGTCCTTACCTTCCTTGATTCTCTGAACAATGACCGAACCTTCCAGCCCGGCATTTTCAACTATCTGACGGGCAGGCTCTTCGAGTGCCCTTCTGATAATGGTAATACCTGTATTCTGGTCTTCATTGTCGCCTTTAAGCTTATCAAGAGCTTTTATTGCCCTGATATAGGCAACACCGCCACCAGGAATAATTCCTTCTTCAACAGCTGCGCGGGTTGCGCTCAGTGCATCCTCAACGCGGGCTTTCTTTTCTTTCATTTCAATTTCGGAAGCAGCGCCTACATAAAGAACGGCCACACCACCTGCCAATTTGGCAAGTCTTTCCTGAAGTTTTTCGCGATCGTAGTCGGAAGTGGTGGTTTCCATCTGCGACTTGATCTGTTTGATGCGGCCTTCGATGTTTTTCTTGTCACCTGCACCGTTTACGATGGTTGTATTTTCTTTGTCGATCACAATTTTTTCGGCTTTGCCAAGCATTTCCAGTTTGGCACCGTCAAGGGTCAGACCTTTTTCTTCCGAAATTACAACTCCACCGGTAAGGATAGCAATATCCTCGAGCATTTCTTTTCTTCTGTCGCCAAAGCCGGGAGCTTTAACAGCAGCAATCTTCAGGGAACCTCTGAGTTTGTTAACTACCAGGGTTGCAAGAGCTTCACCGTCAATGTCTTCAGCAATGATGAGCAACTGGCGGCCTTGTTGTGCAACAGGCTCAAGAACAGGAAGCAGGTCCTTCATGGTGGAAATCTTCTTGTCGGTAAGCAGGATCATGGCATTCTCCAGTATCGATTGCATCTTGTCGGGGTCGGTGATGAAATAAGCCGAGATGTACCCCCGGTCGAACTGCATACCTTCTACAACATCCACATGTGTTTCGGTACCTTTGGCTTCTTCCACGGTAATTACACCTTCTTTTTTAACCTTACCCATAGCTTCGGCAATGAGTTTGCCGATGCTGTGATCGTTGTTGGCTGAAATGGAAGCCACCTGCTCAATCTTGGTATTGTCTTCACCAATGGTTTGGGATTGTTTTTTCAGATCTTCAATAACTGCGATAACTGCTTTGTCAATACCTCTCTTCAGATCCATCGGGTTTGCACCGGCAGTAACATTCTTAAGACCAACGGTAACAATTGACTGGGCCAGAACGGTTGCAGTGGTAGTTCCGTCACCGGCATCATCGTTGGTTTTGGATGCAACTTCTTTAACAAGCTGGGCACCGATATTTTCAAATGGTTCTTCGAGTTCGATATCCTTGGCCACTGTAACACCGTCTTTGGTTACCAGCGGGGCACCGAATTTCTTGTCGAGAATTACATTGCGGCCCTTGGGACCCAAGGTAACCTTTACTGCATTGGCGAGCTGGTCAACACCTTTTTTCAGTTGTTCACGAGCTTCAATATTAAATTTGATTTCTTTAGCTGCCATTGTATACTTTTTTTTAAGTTCTTGTATTATTCAACATATAATATATCGGACTGGTTCATGAGCAAATAATCATTGCCTTCAATGGTTAATTCCGTACCGGAATATTTGCCATAGAGCACAACATCTCCTGTTTTTACTACAACAGGTTCATCTTTTTTGGCTTCGCCCACTTTTACCACTTCACCTCTCTGGGGCTTTTCCTTTGCTGAATCAGGTATGATAATCCCGCTGGCCGTCTTTTCCTCAGCCGGGAAAGGTTTTATCAAAACCTTACCTGCGTTAACTTTTCCTTTAATATTTGCCATTTTATATTTGATTTTAGAGTTAAACTTCGTGTGATTGGCCGCAGGCTGTTTATCTAATTCCATGCCAAAGGTACTTTTGCTTATTTTACTCAGCCAATGATTGACATATTTTCAGCCACAAACTCTGTCCTGAAATAAGGAATAGTTGATAATTAGCACATTGACAATATGTTAATAATAGTTTGTCAGATTTCCTCAGAAATTAAAAAAGTGTCAGTAATTATGACATACTGACACTTTTTAACCAATTGCTTTAACCGGCAACATGAATTTTCATTGTCTCCACCGGTCTGCAATGAAACCTGCAGTTATTCATTTTCCTCTTCAGGCTGGGTAGCCGGAGGGGCAGTAGGATAAGCCGGCATTCTTTCGGGATCAATTGCAGTATTTTCAATTTGGTCTTTAATTCTTGATTGCCTCTGTGCCTCAGTTTCACGGGGAAGCATGGTGGCCAGAACGCTTAGCAACAATATACCGCCTGCCAAACCCCAGGTAGCTTTCTCAATGAATTCAGTAGTTCGTTTTACTCCCATGAACTGGTTCGATGAAGAAAAACTGGATGCCAGTCCTCCGCCTTTGGGATTCTGAACCAGCACTAAGAGAACAAGTAATATGCTTGTAAAAAGGATAATACCTATGATAAGTCCGTACATATTGTATTGATTTACTGTTTGTTTTTTAACTTTTTGATGGTTTCAATCTGACCCGCAAAGTAATCACTTTTTTCCGGATATTTCAAAATTAATTTCTCATAGGCAAAGATAGCCTTGCTATAATAGCCCTGCTTAACATAAATCCTGGCCAGCGTATCGGTAAAAATGCCATCATGTTCCTTAACGCTGTCTTCTGATATGTCCACCTGCGGCTTGTCGTCTTTCCTGGGTTCAAGTCTGGGGCTGCTCTCAATAAACCGGTCAATCAACTCACTTTTATCCAACAATCCGGTTTCGGGTTCTGGTTTATCCGGGTCATTACCGGCAATTGTTTCATGATTACCGGTTGCGGAGTCAATTCCGGAATTTTCATTATCAGATTCCAGCGTAAAGAAATCAGTGTCAAACTGATCCGCTTTCCTGTCAATTGTTTCTTCTGCTTTTCCGTAGGTTTTTTCGATATCCAGAGCTATTTCGGGAACCAGTTCGGCTTCTGAAGGGTCAATCAGTTCAAGTTCCTCAAGTTGCACCGAAAGGAGGTGTGCAATATTATCGCGCAGCGTGGGTGAGGCGGCAGTGGATTGAGCCTGCGTTTCAACAGGTAGTGAAGCCGGCTGTTCCGTTTCTGGGTGATCAGTTGCAGATGCTTCTACAATCGTCACTTCAACAGGTGAAACCGGTGCTTCCGGTAATTCAGTATCCGGTTGATCCGCTTCGATTTCCAATTCATCCTCACGGGATATATCGTTCGTGTCGTCAAGTGGATATAGTAGATTATACAATACCATCCGGTCAGTAACATAGGCTGCGGCGGATTCAATTTCAGCCTGGAAACTTGAATCGCCTGCCAGGAATTTTGATTTGAGAGCAAGCAGATGAGTCGTCTGGAAATAGGGATATAAATCCTTCAGCTTTTTTATCTTATCAGGCGATTCATTATTGAGCCGCTCCGGATGTTTCAGATATTTCAGCAATTCTGCTTTCTGCATGATTACCAGTTTACAAAAGCTTTCTTGTAAATATCTTCCAAAATAAGTTCCAGCATCTTATCAGTCAGTTCCGACCGGAGACTTTCAAAGTTCTCCGTCGAACTGTAATCTTCATACCGGGTGAATTTGCTCTCAAAGTCGATTTCAGGCTTTACCACACAGGTCATTTTAACCTTTACCCCAATGGAGAAGCGGTTTTTGGCGGCTTCGTCACCTGAAACAATGGCTACCGGCTTATCAGGTTCGTAAGTGGTGATCACGGCCTCAAAATCGATATCAGCATCCCTGTTTACCAGTGTAAGCGTGGTGTTTGCCTGAAGATAATCCTTCAGTTTATCTGTAAGTTGCTGGCTGAGACCTGGCTCAACAATCAGGGCCTGGTTTTCGATATACTGAACGGAGAAGGTTTTAGCTTCAGGTGGAATATATCCACCTTTGGTTGAATAATTGATTGAAAAGCAGGATGCTAGAAACAGACTGGCAGTCAGTAAAGCGGCCGATTTCAACAAGATACCTATGGAAGATTTCATTTTCATGCTTTACTCAATATCATATTCTTTGATTTTCCTGTACAGCGTTCTCTCGGAAATACCCAGTTCATTGGCAGCATACTTGCGTTTACCTCCGTGTTTTTCCAAAGCTTTCCGGATCAGTTCAATTTCCTTGTCGGAAAGTGAAAGCGATTCTTCTACAATTTCATGCGTATCTTCGATATCATCGATCGTATCCCGTGTAATTTCGAATTTTTTGACCTGTTTGTCTTCCGGAATGATGGGCTCCACGTCGTGCACAAATTTCGGAATCACATGGGTTCCGCCTTGGTGAACCTCCGTTTCGGCAGGCATCTTGCTGATGTTTTCATGAACGTATTGCTTGAGATCGTTCATGTCATTCCGCATGTCGAAAAGGATCTTATACAGAATTTCCCTTTCAGTAGCGAAGGTCTGCTTGTCAATGGTGTCAAAAACAGCAGGTAGTTTGGCTTCGGAATAATCAGGCAGGTACGAACGCAGCACATCCGATGTAATAATCCTTTTTTCTTCGATTACCGAAATCTGCTCAGCTATGTTCTTCAACTGGCGGATATTACCAGGCCAGCGGTAATTCACCAGCACTTCAAGTGCATCTTCCGTGAGGGTTATGGACGGCATCCTGTTGCGATCAGCAAAATCAACAGCAAATTTTCTGAAGAGCAGCGGAATATCTTCTTTGCGTTTGCGCAGCGGGGGTATTTCCACCGGCACGCTGCTCAGCCTGTAGAACAGGTCTTCACGGAATTTTCCATGCTGTATGGCAGCTGTTACGTCCACATTGGTGGCTGCAATAACCCTGACATTGGTTTTGAAAACATTGGAAGAGCCTACCCGCATGAACTCTCCGGTTTCAAGCACACGTAAAAGCCTGACCTGCGTCGATAACGGAAGTTCTGCCACCTCGTCAAGAAAAATGGTACCGCCGTGGGCCACTTCAAAATAACCTTTACGGCTTTCATAGGCTCCGGTAAAAGAACCTTTCTCATGGCCGAAAAGTTCTGAATCAATGGTGCCTTCAGGAATGGCACCACAGTTCACCGCAATGTAGGTTCCGTGCTTGCGCGAGCTATACTGATGAATAACCTGGGGGAAGACCTCTTTACCCACACCGCTTTCTCCGGTAATCAGCACCGACAAATCAGTAGGTGCTACCTGTACGGCTATATCAATGGCCCGGTTCAATTCCGGTGAATTTCCGATGATTCCAAATCGTTGTTTTATCTTAACAATATCAGGTCTTTCCATTTTTCAACCCTGGGCTTTCCTATTGAATATCTGACAAAATTACAATATTAATGGAATTTTTGTAATTTGCATCTGTCAAATATTCATGTTTTCTATGGAGCAACCACTTCGCTATTTGGGAATTATTCCTGCCCGGTTTGCATCTTCCCGGTTTCCCGGTAAGCCACTTGCTGAGATTCATGGCAAACCCATGATCAGACATGTTTATGAGCATGCATCCGAAGCACTCGATAACGTATATGTAGCAACGGATGATGAGCGGATATTCAATGCAGTGAAGGAATTCGGAGGCAAAGTAGTGATGACTTCGGCCTCTCACAAAAGCGGAACAGACAGGTGCGCCGAAGCCGTTGAACTTGCTGAATTAGAACAATCGGTTCGTTATGACGTGGTGCTCAATGTTCAAGGGGATGAACCATTTATAGAACCCACCCAGCTTGAACTATTGAAATCATGCTTTTCAGAACGAAACACACAGATTGCCACCCTGGTGAAAAAGGTAACCTCAAAAGACGAACTGTTTGATCCCAACCGTCCCAAGGTGGTTGTCAACAACCGGCAGGAAGCCCTGTATTTCAGTCGTTCCACCATACCTTATGTACGAAATGCGGAGCGAGATTCATGGTTGTCTGTACACGAGTTCTTCATTCACATCGGATTATATGGTTTCCGGCGCAATGTGCTCACCGAAATCACCGCATTACTACAGTCACCACTTGAACTTGCCGAATCTCTCGAACAGTTGCGGTGGATTGAAAACGGCTACAGGATAGCAGTTCGGGTAACCACTTACGATAGTTTTGGTGTGGATACACCTGAGGATCTGCAGAAATTACTGTCATCAGGATTATGAAATGGCTATACCAGGACCGGTTCAACATCTATGAGCCATACTTGTTCTGGATTCTGCTGCTGGCCGGAACCATTCCGCTGCTTTCTTTCAGACATTTTGTAACCCTTGACGGACCCGCGCATCTCTACAATGCACAGCTTATCAGGGAAATCTGGTCCGGCAATCATTCCCTGATCAGTGATCTCTTCCGTGTCAATGAATTTCCGGTGCCAAACTGGTCGGGGCATTTTATGATGGCTTTAATGAATCTCGTTTTGCCGGGATATCTTTCGGAAAAGGCGTTGCTGCTCTTTTATTTGGTACTGACACCCTTGTTCTACCGAAAATTCATGCTGCTGTTTTATCCTGAAAACAAGCTGATTACATACTTCATGCTGATTTTTGTACATCACCACAATCTATATTTCGGTTTTTGGAATATGTCAGTTGGCTTTACCTTTCTTTTTATAGCAGCATATTACTTTGTGAAATATTGCAGCCGGATCAGGCTGACTCACCTGATTGTATTAATGTTTCTTTTGCTGGCACTTTATTTTTCACATGTACTGGTATTATTCGTTGCACTTCTGTTTCTTGCAGTAACATTGGTGCTTCTGGCCCAAACCGAAAGAACTTCCGGTGGCCTTAAAATAAACAACCTGCATGAAATCAGACAACGACTTGTTTTTCTGTTTCTTGCTTCGATTCCGGTTCTGATCCTGAGTATTATTTACTTCCTGAACATTGATTCGGTAGAAAAGGGTACACGCATGGCTTTAAGTGAGCTGGTTCGTTATCTGATCACCATCAGGCCGTTACTCACCTTTTGTTTATGTGATTCGTGGATCAAGGTAACCCATGTTCTGCTTGCTTTTTTTGGAATCATGATCCTGGGAAGTCTTTACCTTTTAATTAGAAGCTATCACAGAACCGGTAAGAATGAGTCGCACCAGGTTCATGTTTCAAAACAGTCCCTGGTGTGGCTGCTTATTTCGGTTGTCTTCCTGGTGCTTTTCTTTCTTGTTCCCAATTCCATACTCATGACCGAAAGACTGATTGTACTTTTCTACCTGTTTTTCATAATCTGGTTGGGAAGCCTGAAGTATCCGAAACTTTTGAGATGGAGTGCGCTGGTGGTTGTATTTTTTGTTCACGGTTTTTTTATCGTCGGTCATTTCCGTTCGCTTTACCAGCTCTCAAAAGATGTGGACCAGATTGTTCAGGCGTCGGAGCAGATCAAACCCAACAGTATGGTGTTGACGCTTAATTACAGCGATAACTGGTTGCATTCCCACATTTCGGGGTACCTGGGTGCGGGAAAGAACCAGGTGGCAGTTCTTGAAAATTATGAGGCAGCATTGAAATGGTTTCCAGTTCAGTGGAGAACAGATGTTTATCAAACAAACCGGCTGATCTCATGGGACGTCGACAATAAACAAATTGCCCTGGATTTTTATTTAAACCAAGAGGATCCTGAATGTTTTTCCATATTAAAAACAAACGGTAAGCCCGAAAGAATACCTTATGTATTTGTAATGGGTGATTTTAAGCAAAGGAACGACAGGCTTACGCTGGGAATTAAGCAAATACTGGGTCAATCCTATATTGAAGTCGGGCACGACAACTTCTTCAGATTATACGAATTAAAAAGCCGGAACTGATTTTACAACCGAAGATCTCTGACAGCCAGGCAGCGATCTTTAATGTCCTTCCAGTTTCCGGCAGTTATATCTTCCTTTTTGGCTATCCAGGTTCCGCCAACAGCTATTACCTCGGATAACGAAAGGTAATCCTTGGCCTTTTGCAGGTTAATGCCTCCGGTGGGGATGAACTGAACGCCGGTATGCGCGTAGGGTGCAATCAGGCTTTTAAGCAGATCGATTCCCCCGGCAGCCTCTGCAGGAAAGAATTTCAGCACCTTGATGCCTAGCTCCAGCGCAGCTTCGACGTCGCTGGGCGTCATGATCCCGGGAGAGAAAGGGAAATCTATTTTCAAAGATGCTTCCACAACTTTGCGGTTGAAACCGGGGGCCACACCAAAGAGGGCTCCACAGTCCCGGGCTTTCTTCAGGTTGTCAATGGTCAATATGGTGCCAGCGCCAACCAGCACTTCAGGTTTTTCTTTGGCCATTCTTTCAATTACCCGGGCAGCAAATTCGGTGCGGAAGGTTACTTCGGCAACCGGTAGTCCGCCTTCAATCAGGGCATTTGCCAGGGGAAGGGCTGCATCGGCCTGCTCAATGGCAATGATGGGAATGACTTTAAGATTTTTAAGTGACTGGTATAAATCCTGAGATTTCATGAGGCTGCAATTTGAAGTTTCAAATTTAAGCATAATTGACCGATCCATGGGTCATATTACCGGTATCACTTCAGGCTGGCGTTTATATGAAGATATTCTTCAATTGCCTGCTGTACGCGTTTTACAATGTCATCGGTTTCCTGGTTACCCGGTTCAATCGGATCTAAAACAGTGTAGGTTATCTTTTGGCCAAACTGAAGCGGAAAGTAACCTTTTTCCATCAACCGGCTGTGGCCGTCGATAACAAACGGAACAATCACCGCAGAAGGGGCAGCACGTAGTAGTGTATTTATCCCGGCGGACATAAACTTCCTGACCTTGCCGTCTTTACTTCGAGTGCCCTCCGGAAAGATGCATGCAGCCTGGTTGTGTTGCTGAATCAACTGACCAAGCCGGAATATTTCTTTCACGGCCTGGGCACCGTGTTTCCTGTCGATCAATGCCGATTTCCCATGCTTCAGGTTATAGGAAATGAAGGGGATGTACTTTGAAAGCTCAATTTTTGAGATGAATCGCGGGTAATGTTTTCTAAATCCGTGAACAACAGCCGGAATATCATACATGCTCTGGTGATTGGCCACTATAATTAAAGGTCTGTTTGCAGGAATCTTTTCAAACCCTGAGAATTTTACCCGGCAACCAAGGATATAAAGTCCTTTGATGAGCAACATGTTGAGAAAATCGACGACTTTCTTGCGGGCCTGATCGCCGCTCAGGATGTGAGCTCCAACCTGTACCGGGTGGAACAGGATCAGCAGCAGCCAGTAATAGAAGTGAAATATAGGTGTCAGCAGGTATCCGGGTATTCGTTTCATTAGAAGAAAAAGCAAAATGAGATCTCAAATATAGGATATTGTCAGGTATTCATAATCGCATTTCTATAAACATATAGCTACTGTCTGCTGAAAATACAAAATGAACAGACGATAGCTGTGTGGACCCATCATGGCGCATACTACATTCCCCTCTGGTTATAAATTCCGGTAACACGTTGTATGATAGTTTTAGTGGCTCCTGTGTTTTGTTCAACATATAAACGTGCTTTTCGGGAAGTCTGTTCCAGGAATTGCCTGTCGGCGGCAAGTTTGTCAATTATAGTGGTCAGTTCTTCAGGCGATCTCACACAAAAAGCCGCTCCTTTTTCGATCATTTCAACCGCTTCTCTGGCTTTGCGGTAATTCGGGCCAAATATAACAGGAATGCCGAAAACTGCAGCTTCCAGGATGTTGTGAATGCCTTTTCCAAATCCGCCGCCAATATATGCACAATGGCCATAGCGGTAAAGGGAAGAAAGCATACCGATGTTATCAATAATCAGAACCTGTTTATTCTTAGCTAAAGATGCATCATATTCGGAATAGAGAATATGCTTGTTTTTCAAAAGGTCAGTCAGATGATTGATATGATTACGGCCTATTTCATGGGGCGCCATGATGAACTTCATTTCTTCGGAAGCTTCTTTGATATAATCAATCAACAAGTCCTCATCATCAGGCCAGGTACTGCCAGAAACCAGACAAAAATCTGATCCTGAAAAATGGTCTGCAATGGCAATGGGTTGCCTTTTTGTGGCATTAGCGGTTACCCTGTCGAAACGGGTATCTCCCGAAACGGTAACACTCAATATTCCTATGGATTTCATCAGCGATTCCGAAACTTTGTCCTGCACAAACAGGTGGCTGAACATTTCCAGGTTTCTCCGGAACCAATACCCATACCATTTGAAGAAAGCCTGTTCAGTACGGAATATACCCGAAACAAGAAAGCAGGGAATACACATTTCGTGTAATTGTTTCATGTAACCATACCAGAACTCATATTTGATGAAAAAGGCGGCATCGGGATTGATATGAGCAATGAATTTTCTTGCGTTATATGGGGTATCGAGCGGAAGATAAACAACCAGATCAGCTTTTTCGAAGTTTTTGCGCACTTCGTAGCCTGACGGGGAATAAAAGGTGAGTACCAGTTGGCAACCTGGAATTTCTTCCCTGAAAGCCTCCATCAATGGTAGTCCCTGCTCAAATTCACCCAGTGAGGCTGCATGAAACCAGAAAACCGGACCAGTTGTATGGTTCCATTGCTTGATTTTCCTGCGCCATCCAAAACGACCGGTAACCCATAGCCGTGTTTTCTTGCTGAAAAGTGCCACAGGCAGTGCCAAAAAGTAGGCCAGGTGCACGAGAATGTAATATATCAGGGCCATTTTGCAAAGATATCTTGATTTTTATTCATGGGGTTAAACAAAATTTCTCAGTGGATGTTAATAGATATAAGAATGTTTATTTAGATCAAATTAAAATTATTAATTCATTAAAATTCAACAATTATGGCTTTCGAGTTACCTAAATTATCATATGAGTATGCAGCACTTGAGCCGCATATTGATGCCCGTACCATGGAAATACATCACACGAAGCATCACCAGGCATACGTGACCAATCTAAACAACGCCCTTGCCGGAACGGAATGGGAGAACAAGAGTCTTGCCGACCTGATGGCCAATATCTCTAAACTGCCTGTGGCTGTTCGAAACAATGGTGGAGGACATTACAACCATACCCTGTTTTGGGAAATCATGGCTCCCGGTGCGGGCGGTATGCCCAATGGAGACCTGCTTGATGCACTCAACAGGTATTTTGGATCGTTTGAGAAATTCCGTGAACTTCTTACCAATGCGGCAATGACCCGGTTTGGCTCGGGCTGGGCCTGGCTGGTAAAGGCGGGAGATGAATTGAAAATTTCATCCACGCCCAATCAGGATAACCCGCTTATGGATGTAGCCGAACTGAAAGGCACTCCCATTCTGGGCGTAGATGTTTGGGAACATGCCTATTACCTGAAATATCAGAATCGCAGAAACGAATATCTGGCGGCATTCTGGAATGTGGTAAACTGGAAAGAGGTGGATAAGCGGTTCAGGGAGGTTTAATATATAGAAGTTCGGAGTTCGTAGCCTGCCTGCCGGCTAGGCAGGTTCGGAATACTAAGCGTGCAGGCAGGTTTTGATTAAACTGAAAATAGTCGTATCTTAGGAGTATAATCAAAACTTACGATCATGCCGTTTGAATTGCCTAAATTACCGTATGCTGCTGACGCGCTGCAACCATTTATCTCCAAACAGACTATTGATTTCCACTATGGGAAGCACCATCAGGCTTATGTAAATAACCTGAACAACCTGGTTCCGGGAACTCCATTTGAAAACGCTTCTCTTGAAAAAATTGTTAAAGAAGCTGACGGAGGCATTTTTAATAACGGTGCCCAGGTATGGAATCATACCTTTTATTTTGAAAGCTTTTCTCCTTCAGGTTCCAGGGAACCTATCGGAACACTGGCTTCTGCCATTGATTCGGCCTTCGGTTCCTTTGCCGCTTTTAAAGAGCAATTTTCCAAATCGGCTGTGACCTTGTTTGGCTCAGGCTGGGCCTGGCTGGTAAAAAAACCTGACGGTAAACTTGAAATAGTGCAGGAGTCAAATGCCGGAAATCCCTTACGGAAAGGCCTGATTCCGCTGTTAACCTGCGATGTCTGGGAACATGCATATTACCTGGATTATCAGAACAAACGTCCCGATTATTTGCAGGCATTCTGGAACATAGTTGACTGGGGAGTTATCGCAAAGAGATACTGATCAGAAAGTGTATCCCAGGTTGATGTACCAGGTTGTTTTCTCTTCCTTATTGTTACCGGCGAAAAAGATACTCGCCGGTCCTATGGGTGTATTGTAGGTTAATCCTGCACCATATCCGAGATGGAAAGTACCATCCTTCATATCCACAATAGTTTGCAGCAAGTGGTCAAAATCGTATGAGGTAAACATACCGTTGGTAAGCATCTCAATCTGGAAATTTGGATACAACCGGTAATTGAAACCGAGTTTCACCTGAATCAGGTTGGTTGCGATTACTTCACCAAGGTTGTATCCTACAAAGGCAATCTGGTTTCGGCGCAGGTTGCCTTTATGGCCTCCGATAAAAAAATAATCCGATGCAATAAATTCATCAGTACTTATCCCTAATGAGAATCCCAGGTTGTAATTGAGTTTTTGACCGAGTGGATGATAATTATCTATATTGAAATAGAGTTTGCTGAATGAATTCAGTGAGCTTTCTGTTTCCAGGGTGTCGTTCAGGTACCTGATATCCAGCATGGGGTTTAAAATACCCTTCAGGTAAAAGTTAACATAGGTGCCTTCAAACGGATATATCAGGTTATCCAGCGTATTCGCTTCAAAGGTTCCGTTCATGCCAAAACCTGCAAACCCATATCTCTTGTAATTGAAATCAAGCGGGTACAATGTCTGCATCGATTTGTTCGGATATACTGCAGAATATTCAAAAAGCAGTCCGATTCCTGCCTGATGGTTTAAATCAAAGCTTCTCTTCAGGGCAAGCTCCGAAGTGACCCGGTTTTGGTTGAAATATCCGACTTCTTCTCCTTCTAGGTAACCGGGAATGAGATTTGACTCAAAGTAGGTTTCAAGCCCCACCAATGTATTCATTCGAGGTCCCGTGTATTTTCTGTAGTATACCCGGGTCTGGGGGTATTCACTCAGGTCGATCGTAGCTGTCAGCCTGGTACCGGATATCAGCAGGTTACTTTGTGTAAAGTTCAGTATGAGTCCGGCCCCGAAGAAATTATCGTAGTGAATGGCGGTTCTGAATGATGCAGAGGGTTTCTCTTTGGCGTTCAGAACGAACCGGAAACCCCGGCTCTCTTTTTCGAAATGATAGGTCAGTTTGTCGAAGTACAAAGTTCCGAATAAACGTTCCATGCCCTGCTGGAGTTCCTGTCGGGTGAGATATTCATTTTCCCGGATATTCAGTTTACCGTAGGCCAGGCTCTGGTCATAGTATTTCAGATCATTAACAAGAACATCGGTAATGAAGATGCTATCGATTTCCTGCAGCGGTTCGGGCTTCCTGTAATCAGCGTATTGTTTCAGGCTGTCGGCTAAGGCTTTTAACTCATTGAAATGTTCGCGTGCAGCAATTTCCCCCGCTTTTTCAATTTCTTCGCTTTTGCTGAAATCTGCAGAGGTAAAATTGTTCAGGTCGGGAGTAATCAGGATGGTCACTTTTTTTGATTGTTCACGTGAATCATAAATACCATATGAAGCGGTTGCTCTGCTTAAAATCTTATCAAGTGATTCGAGGTCATCAGAAGTCACTTTATCTTTAAACCCGGTATAAACACCTATAATAATATCGGCTCCCATTTTAATGACTTCTTCCACAGGGAAGTTCCGGATCACTCCTCCGTCTACCACCACCATGGATGTGTCAAAGACTACAGGGGTAAATACACTGGGTATAGCCATGCTGGCTCTCATGGCCAGGGCAAGGTCACCGCTGCTGAAGTCCATGATTTCCCCCTTGATGATTTCAGTTCCCACGCAACGGTAGGGATAAGGAAATTTATCGAATGAATCAATACCAGCCGCTCTCCAGGTAAGACCCGACAACAGCATGGCCAGATTTTGTCCTTCAAGCAATCCAGAGGGCAATGACACCTTTTTATTCCGGATGGGCAATTCGGCAAGATATCTATTGTAATCATGCTTTTCATCAAGGGCAACATTTCTTAACGGCACGTTGTCAGACAGAAGCACTGTCCAGTCGATACTCTGATTCAGCTTTGACAAGTCTTCTGCCGAATATCCAATGGAGTACAAACCGCCCACGATGCTTCCCATGCTGGTTCCACTAATATAATCAGGAATGATACCTGCTTCTTCGAGAACTTTAACAACGCCAATATGTGCAAGTCCTTTGGCACCACCACCACTCAAAACCAAACCTATCTTGGGTTTACTGCCCGTATTGTGTTGTGCGTATGACATCATGCACGATACGCACAGCAACAATACCAAAAAGTATTTCTTCAATATGACCAACATAAAGAAAGTGTAAAAAGAATCAGGGAATGTATGAGTTATTCATACATATACAATGCTCCTGCTTTGGTATACTTCCCATCGGGATCCCCGGATAAAGCCTCAATAACATAGAAATAAACCCCGGGCCTGACCTTCTGGCCCGATGCTGTATATCCATCCCAACTAACAACGGTTCCTTCTGCTTCATAAACAAGAATTCCCGCCCGGGTAAATATCTTCACAATGATTGGGAAGACGCCATTGGTATTCACTATGAAATAATCGTTATCACCATCATTATTTGGTGTGAATACGTTTTGAATTTGAACTTCATCAAGTATGACTATTTCTCCTGTTGCCTGGCTTGAGCAGCCAAATTCATCTGTTAGTGTCATTACAACGGAATAAGTACCGGTGTCAGGGAACGTATATTCCAGTTGTGGTCCGACGCGCTGAGGAAAGCCTTCAATATCCCATTCAAATGTATAATCAACGCCTGTGTCAAGCAAAGCAGTATGTTCGAAAACATACGAAAGGTTGGAGATGGAGCCTTCATATTTGTAACTGGCATTGACCAAATGGTGAACCTGGATAAATCCGGATTTGGTTATCCAAAGCTCATAGCCGTTATCAAATGTGATCACCAAGGTTGGAGTATATGATCCCTGCTGATTATAAGTTACAGTATCAGGGTTCAGGCTTGAGCTGGTTTCTCCGTTGTCAAAATCCCAGGTGACCTGGTCAATAGAATCGATGGTTGCATTATTTATTAAAGAATATCTGATTTTCATCGGAGTGCAACCTTCAGCATCGGAAACAGTAAAGTCATATTGTCCTTTTACCGGGAAGGCCAGTATGCTCAAAATAAGGTATAGTATCAGTCGCAGTTTGCTCAATTGCACAATCTCATGTATTCTTGGTTACTAAATACGCTAATTTACACTATTCGTTACATGTTAAGCACGGATCTTCCAATAATAGCTGACTTGATTATTGGCTAAATGTAGTAAAAAATTAATGTTGTCTTAATGTTGATAACTTAAAAGAAATCAACACTTGTAAATAACTTTGTTGCATGAATGTGTCAGCGAGCTTTATCTTTATTAATTTTACCGCATCAGACAATGTAGATCATGAGACAATATCTCGACCTGCTTCAGCATGTAATGGATAACGGAACCGAAAAAAGCGACAGAACCGGCACGGGAACATTGAGCATTTTCGGATATCAGATGCGCTTCAACCTGGATGAAGGCTTTCCTCTAATGACCACGAAGAAGCTTCACCTGAAATCAATCATTTATGAGTTACTCTGGTTTCTCAAAGGAGATACCAACATAAGATATCTCAATGAAAACAAGGTAAACATCTGGAACGAATGGGCCGACCAGGAGGGTAACCTGGGCCATATTTACGGATATCAGTGGCGCAGCTGGCCTGATTATAAGGGGGGGTACATTGACCAGATAGAGCGAGTTATCAAATCAATCAAAGAGAATCCGGATTCACGCAGGCACCTTGTCAGTGCATGGAATGTGGGAGACCTTCAAAATATGGCACTACCGCCATGCCACGTTCTCTTTCAGTTTTATGTAGCGAACGGTACTTTGTCGTGCCAGCTTTATCAGCGGAGTGCCGATATATTCATTGGTGTTCCCTTCAACATTGCCTCCTATTCGCTTCTGTTGATGATGGTAGCCCAGGTTACGGGTCTGAGACCCGGAGAATTTGTACACACTCTTGGAGATGCCCACATTTACAATAATCACCTGGAACAGGTTCAGGTTCAGCTTGCAAGGGATCCCAGGCCATTGCCCGCAATGAAGTTAAATCCCCTGGTGAAAGACATGAATCATTTCAAGTTTGATGATTTTACACTTGAAAATTACAATCCGCATCCGCACATTAAAGGAGCAATTTCTGTGTAGAGAATGAGAAAAATTTCTATAATAGTTGCAGTGGCCGGCAACAGCGGCATAGGTAAAGATAACAAATTGCTATGCCATATACCGGGAGACCTGAAGCGCTTCAAAAAAATTACTTCGGGCCATACTGTCATCATGGGAAAGAATACTTTCCTTTCATTACCCGGCGGCCCGCTGAAGGAAAGAAGGAATATCGTTATTTCCGACGACCCGCTGGATCATTTTGAAGATTGCATCATGGTTTCTTCCATTGCGGAAGCCCTGGATCATTGTGATGATGACAGGGAAACCTTTATTATCGGAGGAGCTTCTGTTTACAGGCAGTTCATGCCCTATGCAACCCGGTTATACTTGACGCGGGTCAACAAAAGTTTTGAAGCAGATACCTATTTTCCTGAAATCAATGCTGATGATTGGATTGAAATTTCAAGGGAATCGCATCATTCTGATGTGCATACGGATTTCACGTACGATTACATTGTATTAGAAAGAGTTAACTTTATTTCCGATATCACCAAAAACCAATTACTATGAAGAAATGTCTTTTTTTAATTGCCTGCATGCTTTTATCTGCATCTTTTGCTTATAGTCAGGCCGATAAAATAGCAGGTATTTGGGTGCCGGCTAAAGGAACCTCGCAGGTGAGGATATTCAAGGCTACCAATGGCAAGTATTACGGAAAAATTGAGTGGCTTGAAACAGAGAAGGACAAGCTTGACGTGAATAATCCGGATGCAGCCCAGCGCAGTAAAAAAATATTGGGTCTGATGATCCTCAAAGATTTCTCATATAATGCGGAAAAGAAACGTTGGGAAGGTGGTACCGTTTATGATCCCGATAACGGTAAAACCTATGATTGTTTCATGTGGTTTGATGGCGATGACAACAAGATGACCTTAAAAGGTTATGTGTTGGGTATGAAATTCGTAGGCCGGGCGGAAGACTGGACAAGAGAGGCCGAACTCAGAAAATAGTTCAGTCAGTTTATCCTTTCATTTACTATTTTCATTGGTCATATTGCTTTGTTCATCAACAAAAATTAACCTGTGAAAAGGCATCTCGTTAATAGTAGCAGACAACACTATTAACAAAGTTTGATACAATGAAATGGTTTATCTATATCCTGGTGCTGTTGACTACTGCCTGCAGTGGTAAGATCACAGTTTCTGAAGATGAAATAGGCGCAGATGTTTTTTATGTAAAAGACAGCTACAAACCTTTTACAGGTAAATGTATTGTTGTTTACAGAGGTACAGATCTGGTGAAAGAAGAGTTTACATTCAGGAACGGGGTTTTACATGGCCAAGCACTCACCTGGTATAAGAACGGACAATTACGCAGGAAGGGATGTTATCAAAAGGGCCAGATATCGGGCAAATGGGAATTCTTTAACGAACAGGGTCAAAAAACACTTGAAGCGAACTACAGGCAAGATAACCTCAATGGTATCTATATTTCACTTTACCACAATGGTAAGATAAAGGAAAAAGGGCGTTACGAGAAAAACAAAAAAATCGGTCAATGGGATTATTTCGCTGAAAACGGGCAGTTAATTGAAACAGTAAACCGTTAGGTGCACCCGACATTCAGCACCTGAAACACTCTGTTATTTTCAACCGCGCTGCATAAAAAGGCCTCCGGCAGCATCAGGTAAGTTATTCATTAGAATTATATCTTTGCATGTAACATTTCCATGTAGGAAATCGTCCTGTCACATAATTAATACTCTTTTATGCTCCATAAGCTGTTTTTCATTTCCCAAATTCTTACATTATTCTTCGCTACTACCTTTCCAGGTACTTCGCAATCAGTAAAAGGCCGTATTACCAACGACAAAAGTGAACCGGTTCCTTTTGTTGTCATTTATGATGAAACCACTTTTACCGGAGTTACCGGAAACGCTGACGGCAATTATGAACTCAGGCTTGAACCCGGTAGCCATGTTATTGTATATAAATCAATGGGCTATCATCAGGTGCGAAAAAATGTTGAGATCAGCAACAGCACTCTGCAAATTGATGTAATTATGAAAGAGCAGCCTGTGGCTGTGAAAGCAGTAGTGATTACGCCCGGGAAAGAGGATCCTGCCTATGCCATCATGCGTAAAGTCATTGGCCTGGCACCCCATCATCTGAACCAGGTGGATGCATACGAGGCAGATGTATACTTAAGAGGGACTTTGAATATCATGAAAATGCCCCGAATTATTTCAAAGCACACTGCGGTGTCAACCAATGGCAAAGAGTATCATCTGAAATCCGGCGATGTTTTTATAGAGGAATCGGCAAACCGGATTCATTTTAAGGCCCCCGACAAGTATGAACAAAAAGTGTTGTCGTTCCGAAGCACATTCCCCTGGAATAATGAAGATGTGAATCCCATTGGTCTAATCTCTTCAAGTCTTTATGCACCTGAGATGGAAGATTTCATTTCTCCATTGTCGCCTAGGGCATTCAACTATTATTCATACAGGTACGAGGGATTTTTTGATGAGGGCAACCGGGTTATTTATAAAATAAAGGTTATGCCCAAACGTAACAGTCAGCAATTGATGCGCGGTTACTTATATATTGTTGACAAGTTGTGGTGTTTACATTCTGCCGATATGTCCATGGAATTGTTTTTCGGGAACATGGATATCAAGATCATTTATGCTTCAGTGCAACAAGGAGCCTGGCTTCCGGTCAGTCACCAGATTGTTGTGGATGCAACTCTTATGGGGGTTAAGGCTACCTATAAATATACAAGTTCAGAAAAGTTCATCAGTGTGGCACTCAACAAAAAAAATACCCTTGTTCCCGCAAGGGCGCAAGAATCTGTAAATAAGCAAGAACTTGCTGTTACTGATCAACCAGATGAGAAGAAGTTAAAGAAGCAGTTGGAAATAGAAAAGCTAATGGAGAAGGAAGAGCTTTCAAACCGCGACATGGTGAAGTTGGCGACGCTTATGGACAAAGAGGCACGGGCAGATACAACAAATCAAAAAACGCTTGAGATTAAAGAAAACTCGCGGAAGTTAACAGTTGAAAAGGATGCGTTGCGTAACGACACCTCATTCTGGAATACCATAAGGCCCATACCGCTGTCAGCGATCGAAAATATGATCTCCGCTGTGTCTGACAGTATGCAGGATTTAAAGGAAGGCAAAAAGCCGGAGGCAGACTCTGCATCGAAAAAAGGTATGCCGCCAAAGATGAAAAAAGTTACCAACGCAATCTTTTCGGGAACAGGTTTCTGGATGTTTGACACAACACTTCGGATTCATTATAACGGGCTGATCACCTTGAAGAATTTTGATTTCAACACCGTTGACGGTTTTGTTTTCCGGCAATCATTGAGCCTTGAACAGCGGATCGATTCGGCGCACCGGTTGAAAATCACACCGGGAGTTGCCTACGCCTTTAGTCGTGAACGATTGATGTGGTGGACCGACATCAATTACAGCTATGCGCCGATGAGGCGCGGAAACCTGAAATTTCACATTTCAGGCGGATCGGCCGATTATAACAGTGAAACAGGTATTCACCATACAGTGAATTCCATTGCCTCCCTTTTCTTCAGAAGGAATTACATGAAACTATATGAGCAACGCCTGGCCTTTGTCTCCAATCAAATCGACCTGGCTAACGGTCTGAATCTGACTGCTTCAGTAGGTTACCAAACGGCAAGTCCGTTGATGAACCAGTCTGATTATTCATTCTTTTACCGCAATGAAAGAGACTATTCATTAAACCAGGCCAGCGATAATCCCGACTGGTTATCGAGCAACACATATAACGAAGAAGCTTTCTGGGATGTACAGTTTGAATTTACTCCGCAGTATTACTACAGGATCTGGAAAGGTGAAAAGCATTACCAGCATTCAAAATATCCTACCCTGTATGTGCGGAATAAAATGGCTGTTCCGGGAATAGCAGGCAGTACGGCTGATTATGACTTTTTTGAAATGGGGTTGAAACAAACCCGGGAGTGGGGTATGATGCACGCATTTTCGTTTAACATCAAGGCAGGTAAGTTTCTGAATACAAACAAGATCTTTGCTACGAATTATAAGTATTTCAACAACCAGGATTTACCTGTAATGGTTACTGATCATTCAGATGCGTTCAGGCTTCTTCCTTATTATCGCCACCATACAGCCAGCGAATTTGCCGAAGCCCATATTACATTCACCACACCTTATTTATTAGTAAAGTATCTGCCTTTTCTGAGCAATAAACTGTGGCGTGAAAATCTGCACCTGAATTACCTCACCGGAAAAAATTTGCCACATTATTTTGAAGCAGGTTACAGTGTGAGTCAGATTTACCTGATGGGCAGTGTAGGCGTATTTACCGGATTCAGCGACTGGAAATATAAATCCATAGGCATACGCGTATCACTTGATTTGGATTAGGTTGCCATGGTTGTTCGGAATTTGTTAGAAAAACAAGTATTGACGTAGTCGGTCGATATTATGCCCGGTTCTTCTTATCTGTTGTGTCGAGTGGAATGTAGTTGCCGGTATCGAGTTCTGTCAGCCTGATTCGGTAGCCCTTTGTTCCCATAATCATTTCAAGGGCCGATTCCACATGCTTGCGCAGCGGGCGGAGAACCCATTCCAATTCTTTCGGACCGTTTTCTGTTTCTCTTTCGGTTTGTGTTCTTATTTCCTCTTTGATCTCGTTAGCCAGCCTGTCAAGTTTCGGATTGGTTTTCCAATGATTGGCGCCAAAAAAAGGCTGATTGAATTCAAGCATTTCAGCTATTTCCCAAACGCAATTTCTTCTGGAAAAGGATAAAAACCTGGGATTGGCGTTGGCTATGCTGATTTCTTTATTGTCCTCATCGACTTTGTATTTGAGGTTACGGATATCGATGCCGTATTTTGCTATGAAATCAACATGCAGAACCCCGATGAATTGAACATTTTTTCCGTCTTTGCTGAGATTCCGGTTCACCGTTCTTTTAAAACTGGTATCCACTTCTATCAGGCCAAGGTCAAGTATGTCATGAACTTCAGTAATGTTGAGCTTCCGGTGAGCAAGTTCGTCAATGTCTTTTTTAAGGTCAGTGTTTTCCTGCTTCATACGTCGTATTTCGCTGGTTAACGCATCGATCTTATGTTCCCGCTCCTTGAGAAAGAACTCCCATGCGGAAAAAATCAGTGCACCTATGCCGAGGATGACCAGTCCGGTAATGACAGCTTTATTGAAAAGCAGAAAGAACCCCACTATTACGATTACTGCAATGATCAGGTAGAATTTGAAGTTTTTGAATGTCATGTTGTGAACCCTTAATCAATACTTGAAAGTGCTTGTTTGAAAATCAACTGGTTAAACAGAGGTTGGTTTGATAAAAGTACGATATTTTGAAGAAATAGTGGTAAAATTCAGGTTGTACAGATTTCCTATTACTTGTAATTTTGGAGCCATGGATAAAAATACTTAATTGATCACCCGGTCTTTGGAGAATCCATCCGTCAGAAACGAAAAAAGCCTGAATTGCTTCAGGCTAATCGGGTGGAAGACCGGGCTCGAACCGGCGACCTCCAGAGCCACAATCTGGCGCTCTAACCAACTGAGCTACGACCACCATGTGAAAAACTACCATCCTTTTAAGATGGAGGCGCAAATTTAATGATCTTTTGATGTTTTTAAAATAAATGCCAAAAAAAAGCAGTTCAATCCCGTCAACAAAACGTCAATCCAGATATTAATCAGGGGATTATTGGACAAAGTATGCTATTTTTATCATGTTAAAATTTGTGCATGCCTGATCTTGAGCAGTATTTTAAGCCTTTTCGGGAAGAGGTTATTGGCGCTAATACCAGGTTCCGTACGCCCTACGGATTAAAAAAACTCAGGTATTTCGACTGGGTGGCGAGCGGTAGGTTGTATCAGCCTGTTGAGGAAAAAATGACCCGTATGTTTGGTCCATTTGTTGCCAATACCCATACTGAAACCAGCGAGGCCGGAAGTCGGATGACGCTGTGTTATAGACATGCCCACGATACTCTCAAAAAGCATGTTCATGCCGGTCCAAATGATGTGATCATCACAGCCGGGTCGGGTATGACCACCGTGGTAAACAAATTGCAGCGCATTTTAAGTTTGCGGACGGGAAACAAGCGAATCCGGCACGACTGTGTTGAGTTGAGCGAGCGCCCGGTAGTTTTCATAACCCACATGGAACATCATTCAAACCAGACTTCATGGTACGAGACCATTGCCGATGTGGTGATGATTCCGCCTTCCGGATCACTATTGGTGGATACGGATGCACTTGAGAAATCACTGCTTCAATACGCTGACCGCAGGTTTAAGATAGGTGCCTTTACGGCTTGCTCTAATGTAACCGGCATTATAACGCCATACCACCAGATGGCTGCCATCATGCATAAGCATCAGGGTCTGTGTTTTGTTGACTTTGCGGCTTCGGCACCTTATGTTGAAATTGATATGCATCCGGAAGATCCGTTGCAGAAGCTCGATGCCATTTACTTTTCGCCTCACAAGTTCCTAGGTGGTCCCGGTTCGTCAGGGGTGCTTATTTTCGACAGGTCGCTTTACCTTTCCGACATTCCCGATGATCCCGGAGGAGGTACGGTTGACTGGACCAATCCCTGGGGTGAATACAAATACGTGGATGATATTGAAGCCCGCGAGGATGGTGGTACTCCAGGCTTTTTGCAGGCCATCAGGGCAAGTCTGGCCATTAAACTTAAAGAAAAAATGGGTGTCCGGCAGATTTTGCAACGTGAGAAAGAACTTACACTTCAAATGATGAAAGGACTTAATGCCATACCAGGCATCCGGATACTGGGTGATCAGGATGCACATC
This sequence comes from uncultured Bacteroidales bacterium, assembly GCA_964449015.1. GTDB lineage: Bacteria > Bacteroidota > Bacteroidia > Bacteroidales > UBA10428 > UBA5072. The sequence goes on along the minus strand of CAYVBH010000017.1, from coordinate 874 downwards.
GACTGGGAATCATCTCGTTCTATCACCGCGATATCCATTTCAATCTCATTGCTAAACTGTTGAGCGACCGCTTCGGCATCCAGGTCAGAGGAGGTTGTGTTTGTGCCGGTACTTACGGCCACTTTCTGCTGGAAGTCAGTTACGACCGCTCGCATCAGATCACAGAAAAGATCAGTCATGGAGATCTCTCGGAGAAGCCTGGATGGGTAAGGGTTTCATTGCATCCGGTGATGACTGATGCTGAAATTTTCTTTTTCATCCGTTCCTTAAAAGAAATTGTGGCAAATTACACCGATTGGAAAAAAGATTATATTTATAACCCCAAAAAAAATGAATTTGAACACCGCTCCCATGTTGGCGCTTCATGCGACTGGATTGGAGAATGGTTTAAATTGTGAATTTATGAAGCTTGTTGAAGTAAATGACAAAACGACTATCCGGGAATTCCTTGAAGTGCCCAAAATTCTTTATAAGGATGATCCGAACTGGACATGCCCTCTGGATATGGAAATTGAAAATACCTTCAGTCCGCAAAAAAATTCTTCATTCAAACATGGTGATGCATGCAGGTGGGTGCTGAAAAATGATCAGGAAAAGCTTATAGGCAGGATTGCGGCATTTTACGACGAACAGAAAGCCGGCCATAATCCTCAGCCAACGGGGAGTACGGGGTTTTTCGAATGCATCAACGATCAGCAGGCAGCAAACCTGCTTTTTGAAACAGCCAAAAAATGGCTGGCTGCAAAGGGCATGCAGGCTATGGATGGTCCTGTTAATTTTGGAGAAAATTTTGTAAACTGGGGTTTGCTGGTTGAAGGTTTTATGCCGCAGGGTTATGGCATGCCCTATAATTTTCCGTATTACCGTACGCTCT
>CAYVBH010000016.1:0-24578 GCA_964449015.1 uncultured Bacteroidales bacterium | reverse complement strand
CAATGATATCCACGCTTACGGTATTGTCTTCCACCAGGTAGGAGAATGCTCCGTCAATAACCGGTGCGGCAAGTTTTGTCTGGTTTTTGGGGATCAACCTGTATGAAACAGTAAAATAGGGGTCAGTGGGTAAATTCATCCACAGAAATTTAACCTTCTGTTCCTTGAATGTGAATATGGCATCTTTGGCATCGAGAGCTACGGCGGTATAACCTTCGGGAACATCTTCTTCAATTTTGGCAAACTGCCGGGTGAGGTTTTTGCTCACCAGCACGTTTACGATGTAATCGCCCTGTGAGCCGGCATAGGGTCTTTGCCTGATACAAGCTACAGTAACTTCTCCGGGTGAAAATGTTCCCGGGGCCGGCATGGTGACTTTTTCAAAATCATTCACATCAACTATCAGCGACGGATCAATGGTGGCAGATGGCAGGATGTTAATAGCAACCGGTTCAACATCAACCGATTTCCGTTCGTTATTTTCAATATAGGAGAATTTACCACTGAGGTCAAAAGTGCCTTTCAGCCTTTCGTCAATCTTAACCTTATAGGTGACAGTAATTTCGTCATTCCCGGGTATCCGCAGCCAGATCAGCCTTACACGTTTTTCACTGAAGGTGAAATCGGCATCAGACGAAGAAACTGATGAGGCAGTCAGACCAGCGGGAATATTCTGCTGAAAACGTGAGAATCCTTCGAGGTCTCCCTTGTTCAGGGTAACTTTCACCTCAAATTCCGAACCGGCCTGTACCTCTGCAGGAACATCCATTTTTACCGACACACCGCCGGGAAATATCTGGAAAGCCAGGATTAACAAAAGGTTTAGCAGGGTCATTACTAGTTTAACCATGGATTCGGTATTTTAAAGAGTAATAAAAATAATTAATCCCATGTATATTAGCAATTAAGTTATGAACAACTTCCGGCAAACGACCTGGTTAATTGGTGAAATCCAGCTAAATGAGCCTGCGTTGATTGTCAGAAATTGGGACTCAGCAGGTACTTGCTGTAAAACTCATTGATGTGTTTTACGGCCTCTTCTGCGGTATCCACCACGGTGAAAAGTTCCATGTCGTCTGTGCTGATGTTCTTCTGTTCGTCAAGCATCACTTCTTTAACCCATTTTACCAGGCCTTCCCAGTAATCCTTTCCGACGAGCACAATAGGGAATCTGCCTATCTTCTCGGTCTGGATCAGTGTTAAAGCTTCAAAGAGTTCATCAAAGGTACCGAATCCACCGGGAAGCACAATAAATCCCTGGGCATATTTGATGAACATAACCTTCCGTACAAAAAAATGGTCGAATGTAATCAGCTTGTCAGAATCGATAAAGAGGTTGGGCTCCTGCTCAAAGGGCAGGTCGATGTTGATTCCTACAGATCTTCCTTTTCCCCTTTTGGCACCCAGGTTGGCAGCTTCCATAATTCCGGGGCCGCCACCGGTGATCACGCCGTAACCGTATTGTGTCAGCTGATAGGCAATTTCTTCAGCCAGTTTGTAAAACTTGGTTCCGGGCTCGGTTCGTGCGGATCCGAAAATGGATACGCAGGGGCCAATACGTGCCAGTTTTTCGTAACCTTCTACAAATTCCGACATGATCTTGAAAATACCCCAACTGTCGGATGATTGAATTTCCTGCCAGTCTCTTTTCTTAAAAGCGTCAATAATCTTTTCTTCTCCGTGAGTCATAAACTTGAATTCATTGAAAATCTAATACCTATACGTGAACATTTTGCGGATGTTCTGTTCAGGAGTGCAAAATTACAAAATTTGGAAATATTTTTATGAAAATAGAAAGGCATGCTTACCTGACCGGGGGAAGTTTCAACTCTTCCTTAAGATAAACTGCCGTGTAGCTTTCTTTGTTCTTAACCACTTCTTCCGGCGTTCCCGCACAGATAATTTCACCTCCTTTTTCACCGCCTTCGGGTCCCATGTCAATAATATGATCTGCCACCTTGATGACATCCAGGTTATGCTCGATGACGATTACCGTGTTTCCCTTGTTGACCAACCGGTCCAGCACCTCCAGCAATACCCTTACGTCCTCAAAATGTAATCCGGTTGTGGGTTCATCCAGTATATACAGCGTCTTTCCGGTATCTTTTTTCGAAAGTTCGGCGGCCAGTTTGATTCGTTGCGACTCACCTCCCGATAAGGTTGTAGACGGCTGCCCAAGTGTAATGTAACCCAGTCCCACCTGATCAATGGTGGCCAGTTTGTGCCGGATGTTGGGAATGTTTTCGAAAAATTCAACTGCCTGGGTAATGGTCATATCAAGTACATCGCTGATGTTTTTCCCCTTATAGCGCACTTCGAGTGTTTCACGGTTATAGCGTCTGCCATTGCATTCATTGCAATGCACATATACGTCGGGTAAAAAATTCATTTCGATCGTCTGCAACCCTGCTCCCTGACAGGTTTCACAACGCCCACCTTTGACGTTGAATGAAAAACGCCCGGCCTTGTATCCGCGAATTTTCGATTCCCGGGTTTGTTCAAAAAGTTTCCGGATATCGGAAAACACACCAGTATAGGTAGCAGGATTCGATCGGGGTGTGCGCCCGATGGGCGACTGGTCAACTTCGATCACCTTGTCAATGTTTTCCAGTCCCACAATTTTTTCATATGGAAGTGCAGATGCTTTTGATCTGTAAAAATGACGGCTTAACACAGGGTAGAGTGTGTCATAGATCAGTGATGATTTCCCGCTTCCCGATACACCGGTGATGCAAATGAATTTACCCAGGGGAAACGTGATGTCCACTTTTTTCAGGTTATTGCCGGTTGCACCGATCAGTACCAGTTTTTTCCCATTACCCTGGCGCCTTTTTCCCGGAATCGTGATTACTTTCCGGTTATTCAGGTACTGGGCGGTAAGTGAGTCACCCTTCATGATTTCTTCAGGAGTCCCGGTGGCACATACTTCTCCACCATGCCGGCCGGCAAAGGGCCCCAGGTCCACAATATAGTCGGCACTTAGAATCATTTGGCGATCGTGTTCCACCACGATAACTGAATTACCCGAATCGCGCAGATCTTTAAGTGAGCCGATGAGTCTTTCATTGTCGCGCTGATGCAGTCCGATACTGGGCTCATCAAGAATATAAAGCACGTTAACCAGCTGTGATCCGATTTGGGTAGCCAGCCGGATCCGCTGGCTTTCTCCCCCCGACAGACTTGCGGCGCTCCGGTTAAGAGAAAGATAATCCAGACCTACATCAAGCAGAAACCTAATCCGGGTTTTGAGCTCCTTAAGGATTTCTGCGGCAATGGCCAGTTGCCGGCTGGTAAGATGCTTATCAACACCCGATAACCAATCATACAATGCTGATATATCCATCGACGCCAGCTGGGCAATGTTCCGGTCGTGGATCAGGAAAAAGAGCGATTCTTTCTTTAGGCGTGTTCCCTGGCAATCGGGGCAAACGACTTTTTCAATGTACTGCTCGGTCCATTTTTCTTCTTCCTTCTGACCTGCATTGTTGAGGTGATTGCTGATGTAATTGATCACCCCCTCAAAACTCAGGAAATAATTGGTAGAAAAACCCAGCGGTGTGTTTTCCAACTTGAAGGTCTCCTCGGCGCCATAGAGAATCACATTCATTCCATCTTCCGAAATTTCTTTTATGGGTGTGTTAAGCGTAAACTTGTATTTAGAGGCAATGGCCTCCAATTGCCAAAATATCAATACATTTTTATAAGGTCCGAGAGGTTCGATACCGCCTTTTTTTATACTTAAATCGGGATTGGGGATGATCTTTGAAATGTCTATCTGGTTAATGGTCCCCAGTCCGTTACATCGGGCACAGGCCCCCTGTGGTGAATTGAATGAAAAGGTATGCGGGGCAGGTTCGTTATAGGAAATTCCGGTCGTGGGGCACATGAGCAGCCGGCTGAAATATCGAGGCTCCTTTTTATCGGCATCAAGTATCATGATGATGCCTTTGCCATGTTGCATGGCCAAAGAAACAGAACTTTTCAGGCGGTTTTTGTCATCTCCCGAAACAATCATTTTATCGATGACAATTTCAATAAAATGGCTCTTATACCTGTCCAGCTTCAATCCGTGCCTTACCTCAATCAACTCACCGTCAACGCGGGCATTCAGGAATCCTTTCCTGCGTATTTGCTCAAAAACTTCCTTGTAATGACCTTTGCGGCCCTTGACTAATGGGGCAAGAATATAAATCTTCCGGTTTTCATACCTTTCAATAATCAGGCTGATGATCTGCTCATCGGTGTACTTCACCATGGGTTCGCCGGTGTTGAATGAAAAGGCAATTCCGGCCCGTGCATACAACAGCCTTAGAAAGTCGTATATTTCAGTAAGCGTACCAACTGTAGAACGGGGATTTTTACCTGTAGTTTTCTGCTCAATGGCAATTACCGGGCTTAATCCGGTTATCTTGTCCACCTCAGGGCGTTCCATGTTTCCCAGGAACTGGCGTGCATAAGCCGACAACGTTTCCATGTAGCGACGCTGGCCTTCGGCATAAATGGTATCAAAAGCCAGGGATGATTTTCCGCTGCCGCTCAAACCTGTAATGACACTTAGCCGGTTACGCGGAATAGCAACATCGATGTTTTTCAGGTTGTGAACCCGCGCACCGAAAACATTGACCTCACCTGTTTCAAGGACTTTACTGACTGCTTTTTTTGCCAACTCTTCCGGATTGCTATGGGTTTTGATTCATGTTACTGAATTATTCTTTCGCCTTCGTCGGGAATGACAATTCTGTAAACCTTATTGGGATGGTCAGGCAGGTAGTTCTGGCGGAGCCAGGGATTGAACTGCTTAATGATCTTGTAATTGGTTGCATTTTCAAGGGCAAAGTCAGCAATGTTCTCAATGCCTTTTTCAACCGTAACTTCATGCGTGGTGATCAGGGGATAATAATCGCAGTCTTCGATCTGGAAACCATACTCAGACGGATTCTCGGTAATGAGCTTATGCGCTATCAACCTGAACACATAACGGGCAGTTTCCTCATTCAGCAGCAGATCATAGTAATTATTTGTTTTTTGCTTGCTGATCTGGTTTTCCAGTCCGCCCCTTCCGGCGTTATAGGTAGCGGCAGCTATGGTCCAGCTGCCGAATTTATGGTACGATTCGAGCAGGTATTTGCAGGCGGCTTCTGTAGATTTGGCAAGGTCATACCTTTCATCCACCACAGTATTTACCTCAAGACCGTATTCTTTGGCGGTTGATTCCAATATCTGCCATACTCCAACTGCCTTTGCCGGCGATACTACGTTTTCCAGTCCGCTCTCAGCCATGGCCAGGTATTTAAAATCATCGGGCACACCGTATTTTTTCAAAATGGGTTCAATGGTTTCAAAATAGCGTTTTGATTTTTTTATTACCATCAGTGTCCGTGAATGCCAATAACCATTCACAAGCATTTCTTTATCAAGGCTTTCACGCGTGTCAAAATTACTCAATGGTACAGCTTCTCCTGCAAAATCAAGTTTTTCAGGCAAACTGAATGATTGGTTCATCGATGGCATGCGTGAGGGCATGCTCGTACTACTCTGGTTCCCGGTAAAACTGAATGTTGAAAACAACAAACCCACAACCAGCAATGCTCCTGTGAAATACAAGAAAGGGCGCAACCTGAAAATAAAACGATCCTGTGACATATCTCTCATCCGTGTATAATTATCTAAATCGTTGTACGGAATTTTACAAAGTTAGTTAAAAGGATTTTGATTTTTCTGTATGCTCAATTCAAATTTCATATTGACATACCCCCGGTACAACGATATAGCAACAAGTAACAGCAGCAAAAACATTGCCGTTGTGAAGGTTGTTGTGATTTACATTGCCCAATGAAATTCCTAAAACAAATAATTGAATCCGGCATAGAAACCGAACGAATACGGATGCACGTTGATTTCTGCCGTTTTGTCGATCGGATTAATATAATACCTGAACCGGGGTTCCACGGTAAATGAAAAGCCCGATGTAATCGGGTACTCAATTCCCATCCCGACAGATCCCTGGTAATTGATGTAGTTGATATCGGTTGTTTCTCCAAATAACTCAGTATCTCCATTTCGGGTAATATTCACCTTGTTGCTGAACAGGAAATTGGTGATCACGCCGCCAGTGAGGTTGAAATCAATCTTCCGGTCGATTATTTTATACTTGAGCACCAGTGGAACTTCCAGATAATCAAAGTGCTGGGTTAATGTGATGTCGGATTCACTGGTGCCAGTATAGTTAGGATTCATGCTGGAATTATCAGGCAAAGCACCATATCGGCTATTATAACTTGCTCCTTCAAAATTGCCTTTGGCTACCAGACTGATTTCATCAGCATTGTTGTTTGTCCTTGAAATGATGCCGGTTGAGTTGGTAACCGACACATAAGTATTTCTTTCCAGTTTGCCCAGGATGGTACTGAGATAATTAACAGAAACTGTTTCAATGTTATTTGTTTGCTGGCTATAGCGGGAGTAATAAACACCCGATTGTACAGACAGTCGTTTCCCGGCTGAAAAAGCAATCCTCACGCCACCAGAATAAGCCAGCAGCCCGTTTTCGTTATCGTTAAGTTCGTCCAGGGTTGCAGATTGCAGTTCATCAGATGAAATGGTGCGATAGGAATACAACGGGGCCACTTCGCCGCCAATAGTCCAGCGGTCTGATTTTTTTGACTGATTGTCTACCTGGGTGTAGGCTTCGGAGGCATTATCAGGAATCGTCAATCCAATAGTTTCAGGTTGTATGCGTATCAGACTGAAGCGGATTCCAAGGGAAATTTCTTTTTGTTGCAGGTGATCAGGGTATATTCCTGAAACAGCAGTCAGGGCAATTATTGAGAATTCTTCATTTTCAATAGGTTGTGTATTATCAGTACTGTGGTTAACCCCGGAAAAAGTTTCAATTGACCTGTTTACCTGTTCTCCAGGGTTTCCGGTTATGGGTTTAAAGCCTGAAGCAGTTTGTGTTCCTGAATTTGACAGATCCCTGTTTTTAACAACGCTGTTGTGCCCGGGTATTACAGGTTGAACTGAAGAGGTCTCGTTTTCTGGTTGAATCGTGTTCATTTCGTTATGCTGATTTGCTGAAGTGGCAGAAGTACCTGGCTTGGAATCTGGTTGAGTGAGTATATATACGCCGATACCTGTTGAAAGCAACAAGGCCATGCCTGCAGCAATCCTGATAATCAGTATAGCACTGCGTTTCCTTTGCTTGTGTCCAAGTCTTTGAGAAATCTTTTCCCAGTTTGCATCAGGCGGGACTTGTTCATAGTTCACCAGCTGCTCACTGAAATACCTGTCAATATTCTCCATTTTGTTGTCCATGGCTCAGTATGTTTGAACCGATTTTACATAATACTTACTAATCTTTTCCTGTAGTATGGCTCTTGCCCTGGAAAGATTTGATTTGGATGTTCCTTCGGAAATCTGAAGCATGTCACTGATTTCTTTATGAGAATATCCTTCCACCGCATACATGTTGAAAACCACCCGGTAACGGGGCGATAATTCCTGGATGATCTTCACCAGGTCAGCTGCATCAATATCAGTAAGAATGTCTTTTGTTTCTTCCTGTTCGATTTCAGCTACATGTTTGTCAAGAGGTACCTGCCGGTAATGAATCCGGTATCTCTCCAGGGCGGTATTCACTATCACTTTTCTGATCCATCCTTCAAATGCCCCTTTAAACCCGAACTGATGAATTTTTTCAAAAACTTTGATAAATCCATCCTGCAACACATCTTGTGCGTCGTCATAGTTACCGGCATACCTCAGGCATATTCCAAACATCTTTGCTTTGAACATGTCATACAGTTCCCTTTGAGCATCAGGTTTATTTTCCTGACAGCCCCGTATAACGTTATTTAAATGGTCAACCAAATACACTCCTTAATTGCAGCTCAAAATTAGGGTTTTAATTAAAACTTTTGCTTTTTTGGCGATGCTGATTATCAGATGCCAAATGCATATCCGGGGTTGCGTCAGCCGGCTGATTTTTTTTCAGGTGTTCATAAACGTACATTTCCTGTATCAGAATAGTACAAATTTGTGATGCGCTATGGGCGGTCATTTCGGAGCGTATTTTACATAAAATACAGATAGTAAATGATATATGGCAAATGGTATGGAATTTGTTACCAATCGGTTAACCTAAAATAGATCTTCAATGATTTCCATTAAAAATTTGCATAAATCGTATGTTACCGGTAACAATTCATTACATGTGTTGAAAGGAATCAGTCTTGAGGTAGAAGAGGGGGAAATGGTTTCGATAATGGGTGCATCCGGATCAGGCAAATCAACCTTGCTGAATGTGTTGGGAATTCTGGATAATTATGATTCGGGAGAGTACCATTTGAATGGCTTGCTGGTAAAAGACATTAACGAAACCAAGGCAGCCCAGTTAAGAAACCGGACAATCGGTTTTGTGTTCCAGAGCTTCAATCTGATTTCTTTTAAAAACGCCATGGAAAATGTAGCTCTACCGCTATACTATCAGGGGGTGAACCGCAGGAAAAGAAACCAGATTGCTATGGAATACCTTGACCGGGTTGGGTTGAAGGACTGGTGGACGCACCTTCCCAGCGAACTTTCTGGTGGTCAGAAACAGCGTATTGCCATTGCCAGGTCGTTAATTAGCAAACCCAAGGTAATTCTTGCTGACGAGCCGACCGGTGCACTGGACTCTGTTACCAGTATGGAAGTGATGGATCTGATGCAGGAAATCAACAACGAAGGTATTACCATAATTATAGTTACCCATGAGCACGATATTGCGCAGAGAACACAGCGTTCCATCAAGCTCAAAGATGGGGTTATAGAGAACATTACCTATCATCAGTCGCCTTACAAGGCCGTTGCATCCTTTTAAACCACGGGTTATGTTCGATTTAGATAAATGGCAGGAAATACTGAGTACCATCAATAAAAACAGGATGAGGACATTCCTCACCGGTTTTAGCGTGGCATGGGGAATTTTCATGCTGATCATATTGCTGGGATCAGGTAAGGGGCTTCAGAACGGTATTGAGGCACAGTTTCGACAGGATGCAGTGAATACCATCTGGTTCGGTCCCGGTACCACCAGTAAAACCTATGAAGGGTTAAAATCAGGTCGCCAGATCCGATTTACCGATGAGGATTATGAATACGTGCGTGACCGGATGAAGGGGGTTGATAAAATTTCGGCCCGCTATTACATGTGGCAAAACCGGGTGATATCCTACAACAAGGAATTTGGTGTGTATGACCTGACGTGTGTGCATCCGGATTACCAGGAAATTGAAAATGCCAAAATGGAATCGGGTCGGTTTGTCAACAATATTGACATTCAGAAGCGAAGGAAAGTTGCTGTAATCGGCAGGCCGGTTCAGAAAACCCTGTTTAAGAACGGGAAGAATCCGATAGGAGAATACATCAAGATCAACAATGTACCCTTCCAGGTGGTTGGTGTTTTCAGCGACAAGAGTGAGCGGGATGAAATGAGAGTTTACCTTCCGATAACTACGGCACAAATGATTTCAGGCGGTGCCAACCGGATCCAGAACCTGACTGTAACCAGCACCCTTACTGCAAAGGAAAGTGAAGAATTTGAGAAGCAACTGCGTGCTGACTTTGCCGAACGGCACCGGTTTGACAAGGAAGATATGAATGCCATGTGGACCTATAATACACTTAAGGAATTTAAGATGTTTACCAATCTTTTCCTGAGCATCCAGATTTTTGTTTCAATTATCGGCGCTTTTACCATAATCGCGGGTATTGTAGGGGTCAGCAACATCATGATCATTGTGGTAAATGAGCGCACCAAGGAAATTGGTATCCGTAAAGCCATAGGCGCAACCCCGTTTTCAATTGTTACCATGATTCTTCTGGAATCGGTTTTTATTACCGGGTTGGCCGGTTACCTGGGCCTGTTGCTGGGTATTGGCACCCTGGAACTGGTATCTTCGGTAATACCTGCGAACGATTTTTTTGTAAATCCGGAAGTGGACTTTTCGATTGCCTTGATTTCTACCATAGTATTGGTGATTGCAGGAACACTGGCCGGACTGATGCCCTCGTTAAGGGCTTCACGGATCAGGCCCGTAGTAGCATTAAGAGACGAATAAAACCAGCATACGATGTTTGACAGAGACCGGTGGCAGGAAATATACAGTACGCTCAAGAGCAATAAGTTGCGGACATTCATGACGGCTTTTGGCGTATTCTGGGGCATACTCATGCTGATTATCATGGCAGGGTCAGGAAACGGACTTAAGAATGCTGTTTATGATGGTTTCGTGGACTTTGCTACTAACAGTGCTTTTATATGGACCCGGCAAACCACTATACCATACAAAGGATTGCCCAGGGGCAGACAATGGTTGTTCAACAACTCCGATATGAAAGCCCTTAAAGAGGGTATTCCTGAAATAGGGTACCTGGCACCCAGGCTTCAGCCCTGGTCGGGCAACGGCGATAACAACGTGGTGCGCGGAACAAAATCTGCATCTTACGACATTTTCGGCGATTATCCCGATTATTTCCGGATCGATCCGGTTATCCTGTTGTCGGGTAGGGTGATCAATGATCTCGATATCATTGAAAAACGAAAGGTTGCGGTGATCGGGAACCGGGTGAAGGAAGAGCTTTTTGAAAAAGGAGAAGATCCTATTGGAAAATACATTCGCATCCGGGGTGTTTATTTTCAGGTAGTGGGCGTTTATGAACCCAAGAACAAAAACATCAGCTTTGGTGAAGACAAGGAAAAGACCATTTTTTTGCCCTTCACCGCATTGCAGGTTGCTTATAATATGGGTGATGACGTGCATTTTATTGCTGTCACCGCTAAAGACAACATACCGGTATCAGTGGTAGAGAAGAAAGTGCTATCCCTGCTTGCGGCCAGGAATAAGGTTGCTCCCGAAGATGAACAGGCATTCGGACATTTTAACCTGGAGGAAGAGTTCAAACAGATGAACGGTCTTTTTGCCGGTATCAATATCCTGATATGGATAGTGGGCATAGGAACGCTTTTCGCCGGTGTTATCGGGGTCAGCAATATCATGCTGATTGTGATTAAAGAACGAACCAAGGAAATTGGTATTCAAAGATCGATCGGGGCTACACCCTGGAAAATAATCGGGCAGATCCTGATGGAATCGGTCACACTGACGGCCATCTCCGGTATGATTGGTCTGGTGTTGGGAGTTGGCATCCTGGAGCTGATCAATTATCAGATAGTCAGCTCTGGTGCCGAAGCAGAAATGTTCAAGAACCCGGGTGTGAATTTCGATATTGCGGTAACCGCATTAATAGTGCTGATCGGGTCTGGCTTGTTTGCCGGATTTATACCGGCCAGGAAGGCAGTGAGTATTAAACCTGTTGAAGCCTTAAGGGCTGAATAAACTGTACAAATTCTAAATGTATCATATCCATGAAAAAAATTCTTAAAATTTCTTTGTTGGTTATCGTAATCGGCGCAATTCTGGGTACCATGTTTTTTCTGTACCAGAAATCAAGGAAAAAACCGGTTGTTTATGAAGTGAAGTCGCCGTTTATTTCAAATGTTATTAAAAAGACTGTGGCAACAGGTTCTGTAGTACCACGCAAGGAAATAGACATCAAACCCCAGGTGTCGGGCATTGTTGAGGAAATCTTTATAGAAGCAGGAACCCATGTAAAAAAAGGTGATCTGATCGCCCGGGTAAAAATCATTCCGAACATGGTGGAATTGAACAATGCAGAATCAAGGTACAATAAAGCTAAAATCAATTTTGAAGATTCAAAACTGGTTTACGACCGGCAGAAGAAAGTTTATGAACAGGGCGTTATTGCTGAGGCTGAATTTCAGCAATACCGGCTGAGCTATATGAATGCCATGGAAGAACTTGAAACTGCTGAATCAAACCTGCAGCTGATTAAAGAAGGGGTTTCGAAGAAATCAGGACAGGCGACCAACACACTGATCCGGTCGACCATTGAAGGTATGGTGCTCGATGTTCCGGCTGAAGTGGGTAATTCAGTTATTGAGTCCAATACCTTTAATGAAGGAACCACTATTGCCAGCGTGGCTGACATGGGTGAAATGATTTTCGAAGGTAAGGTTGATGAAACTGAAGTTGGTAAACTGAAGCTGGGAATGCCCCTGATTTTGTCTATCGGAGCTATTGAGGATGAAAAGTTTGATGCCGAACTGGAATATATATCTCCCAAAGGCAAGGAGGAAAATGGTGCCATACAATTCGAGATCAAGGCAGATGTGAAAATCAAGGAAAATTCTTTTATCAGGGCCGGTTACAGTGCCAATGCCGATATTGTGCTCGACCGGAAAGACAGTGTGATGGTAATACCGGAAAGTCTGATCAAATTTGAAAAAGAAGGAGACTCTGCCTATGTGGAAATTGAAAGTCAACCCCAGATTTTCGAGAAGAGGTTTATTAAAACCGGATTGTCTGACGGAGTGAACATAGAAATTAAAGAAGGTCTGGGAATTAATGACAAAATCAAAGGCGAAAAGAAAGAAGAGGAAAAGAAAGCCAAAGAGACTGAAAATCAAGGATAATACACCCAAGCAATAGATAATCAGGTAGTTTCCTTAGTGTTTAATTTTAGGTTTATTTTAGGTTAGTGCCCCCTGCAGCTGGTTACTGCAGGGGTTCTTTTTTTTGGTCAAAGTCAAAGGAGAAAATCATCTGAAAATATTATTATAATAATCACAATTTCAAAACGTTATACTTTAGTCAAAAAAGTTCTTGAGAAGCGAAAATTAGTGCCTTTTATTGAAACAAAATTGTTGAAAAAGTAGTTAATAAGTATTAAATTAGCTTTGGTTTAAATGATCAAACTGCTTCTCTTGATTTTTTGAATCGGGTCAATTAAGGGCAATTACTACTAACCAAATAAATGTGATATGCTTGACGTAAAGTACAACATCAAAAGTTTGATCTCAAGCATCTATGAATGCCAGAAGAAAATCATCATTAACCGTCGATTCATTCGGGAACTCGAATCAGAGGGGCATGATACCTCTAAACTTAAGAATGAGATCACCGATCTGGAAAGAAGAATCGGTGATTTTCAGAAAGAGTTGAGGAAGAGGTATCAGTTCACCTATTAATCCGTTTCAGTTTTTTCTGCATAAACAAAAAACCACTCTTTGCCAGAGTGGTTTTTTGTTTTCTTTCGTTCAGCATCAGTCGTATTTTCTTTTGATAAACCACCAGTCGTGCATTGCCACGCTGAGCATGAATGAGTGATAGGTTTCTTTGATCATGCTGTTATTCATGGTTCCGTTTACTCCAAAGTTGTACGCAATGTTCACGGTAGTTCTGTTTTGCAGGAAAGGCAGTCCCATACCAAGTGAAAAGCCGTTATCTGAAGCCGAAGCCCCGTTAATTTCGAGGTAGGATTGCTCGTAGTAATATCCTGCACGGTAAGCGATGCTTCCCAAATACCCCAGCCTGTTTACTCTTCCGGGAATATATTCTGCGCCTGCTCTGAATGAGCTGTTACTCATATACTTGAAGTCGGGATTGTCGGATTTTGTTGAGGACCAGTCGTGATAAATATAATCTGCGCTTAATGTCAGCTGGTTTTTGAAATTAACTGACAAACCACCTCCGTAATATAAAGGTAATTTAAAGGAACCCGTTCGGGTGATTTCTTCTCGTAAAAGAGCTCCGTTGGATTCAGAGATCTGGATTCCCTGTTCGAAGTTTAATTTGTGACTGTTTCCGAATATGCCTCCCAGTGTAACTTCCAAGTCTTTTTTTACTGGGAAGTAATACTGAACACCAAAATCTGCATATATCTTGTTCAGATAAGATGTTTGCTTTGAAATAATGTTGTCGGTGAGATTGTTAAACGATGCGGTTTCCGTTGACTCAATGGCTCCAAACAGGTAGGTGAAACTCACTCCAAGGCTCAACCGTTTGAAAAGAAGGTATGAGTTGTCCCAGTATAACCTGTTAAGTCCGCCGGAACCTGTCATTTCCAATTCAAATTCTTCATCAATTGAGCCATCAATATATTCGTGTGTGATAACTTTGTATCCAACCGCACTGTAAGGAGCAATTCCGATACTGGCCGACCAGCTGGGCATTATGCGGAAACCCATGGCAATGTTTCGGATGTTTGCATCGGTACCGTGTTGTGTCAATCCCGACGCCTCGTACTTTACAAAATCACCCGACATACCAAAATCAAAAAGGAAGGAAATACTGTCAATTTGAGAGCAGGAAGCAGGGTTTATGTTGTTCAGATACCTGTTGGATGTATTGGCTATTCCTGTTCGGCCCATGGCCATACTTCGGTTAAGACCGTCCGGAGTTAATTTCCCTATTCCAAAAATAGAGTAGGGCAGATGGGTTCTTTGTTGTGCAGAAAGAGCTATCGGTATGATGAATAAAGCGGACGTCAGCAAGAATTTTTTCATAATGGAAATTTTACTCATAGAACATGTAATAAACCTTTAATGTTACCTTGTTAGTGCTGTTCATCTGGCTTCCGAGAACAAGCCTGTCGACCGTTTTATAAAGATATTCGGGAGGTATCGAAAGCAACAAGCTAGGTGTTTTGTCTGATTCGTCGCTAAGTTCTGCCTGTATGAAGCTGGTGATATCGAATGTATACCATGTTTCAACCTGATCCACATAATCAATTACCAGGTCAGCATATTGTGTAATACCTTTCTGGGTTGTAATGGCACTGATAAAGCGATTTCTGTTGTCGGAAGTATAAAGACAGATATATTCGGGCAGTCCGATACTTTTATAGGTGTTCTTAACAGGTTCAATCTGAAGAACTGCATTAATAATTCTGATATTATCATGCAGGCTGTTCAGGTTTTTCAGATATGGAATTTCAAAGCGTGTTACAACGCCTACTCCAGCCATCACATATGATTTGTCATCGTACTGGCTGGCTGGAACTTTTGCAGCCTGCTGTTTAGGTAAGTCAATAATCTCGTTATCAATCATGAACTGGTTAAACTGGCCTTCATCATATGTTCCGACCTGGAAATCCATATATTCATTCTTGTATTCAAATTGTGAATAGTGATAATACAGCCTGAGAGCCGGATTTTTTATGTCGGACGAAGCGTAGGGGGGATATTTAAATCCGATAATGGCTTCATCAGAAACGTTGCTGGATAACCTGAAACCTTTCAGGTAGTTCTGAAAATTGATGTTGTCTTCAACTTGTGCCTCTTTGTTGTATAACAAATTAAAGAGTTCCAATCCGAAATCATCGTTCATGCCGATCCAAACAGAATCATTTCTGAGGGGTCTTGGCTTAAATGTGTGTGATCCCACGAGCTCGGGATATATGCCCAAAGATGATTTGTTATAAAGATAAAGGCCCGTTGCTTGATCAATCCTGATCTTGTCTTTTAAACGGTGTACGTTGATAGTCAAATTTTGAAGTGTATCCCCTGCATAATAATCATTATATACCAAAAAGATCTTAACAGAATCATATACGGCTCCTCTTGGCAAAATCTTGTCGGAGGGCAGTGAAAGCCTGAAATAGCTGTTGGCAGAAATACGTCCGAATTCTGGATCATTGTATGACCCGACAATAATGCCAGGTTCTTTAAGCGATGACGTCTGAAGGGAATCCATCTTTACCGTATAACTATGAATGGTGAGCGTATCGAAAAACCGGATATTGGTTTTTGGATCCAGGTATTTGTTACCGATATCAAAGCTCATTTCCTCCTGGCTGCATGAAATCAGAAGCAGCATTAAAGCTGAAAATACAAAAAATCTAATCATGAAATCTTTATGTTAAGATCAAAACTGGCAATCATATAGAAACAATCATTATACCTTTTAAAGCTTTAATAAGAAATACTGAAATGTCTTTATTTAAATACAATCAGCATGTTACAAAGCGACTGCTTACAAAAAGTCCACAAAAATAAGAGAAACAAATGTAATTTTTATTGGTAGATAAAAAAGTTTATTTCATCTTTGTCATCCAAATAAACGAAGAATTAATATTATTTAACCTTTTGCACCTCTTTGTCTTTGCTGTATTGGTTTAAAAGTTAAAAATTATTAATTCTAAAATTCAAAAGCGTACTTTGTGAAAAAAAGCGTTTATATTCATCGCGGAATTTAACAAACAAAAGCAAAACTTAGTGAAATGAAAAAACCAGAAAAGATTTTAATTATAGGAATGTTAGCACTGGCGGTTGTTTCAACAATAATCTCATGTAAAGGTGACGATGATGAAGAAACCCTGATTGGGAACTGGCTGGTTAGAAAGGATTTTAAAGGAAATGCCAGATCACAGGCGGTTGCCTTTTCAATCGGAAATTTCGGTTATGTCGGATCGGGTTATAATTTTGATAAGGACGTGCGTTTAAAGGATTTCTGGGCGTATGATGCCGAATTAGATAACTGGACGCAAGTGGCTTCACTGGATGAAGGGGTTAATGCAGTTGGACATGCCAAAGCAAGATCAGGAGCCGTTGCTTTTGCTATTAATGACAAAGGATATGTTGGTTTGGGCAAGGACGAAGAAAACATGCTGGGTGATTTTTGGGTTTATAATCCTTCAAATAATACCTGGGATACTCTTAAAGCAGCGAATCAAGGTCCCAGTGCAAGATACGGGGCTGTTGCATTTGCCATTAACAACATTGGTTATGTCGGAACCGGTAATGATGGTAGCAATCAAATGGATTTTTGGGCTTATGATCCGGGAACCAACTCCTGGACAGAAAAAAACAGCTACCAGTCGAAGGTGTCCGAAGCCGTTGCATTTGTGCTGGACGGCAAGGGATATATTTGCGCAGGCTATCACAATGGCTACAACAAAGATTTCTATGCCTACAGTCCCGAGACCAACACATGGGAAGCCAAAAGGCCCACCGATAATGTTTCGGATGAATCCTACGATAATGATTACTCCACAATGAAGCGCAGAAAGGCTGTTGCTTTTGTGATTGGTTCCAAAGCTTATATTACCACGGGCGATGTTGAGACTAGTTCCAAACAAGATGTTTGGGAATATGACCCGGCTACCGATTTGTGGATAGAGAAATCCAATTTTGAGGGAAATGTACGTACGGAAGCGGTTGCTTTTTCCATTGGCGACAGGGCTTTTGTTACAACAGGCGTGGCCGGTACCACTGATTTCGACGACATGTGGGAATTCAAACCCAACGACGAGGCAAATGAAAATGACTGATAAATTGAAAAAGCGGATTCTTTATCCGCTTTTTTTTATTATTCTGACCGCTATTATCGTTTTTAATTTCTACAGGTATCTGACCCCGGCGCAACAGCTTAAGGTGCGTACTTATCAGGTTGACAAAGGGTGGGGCTACCAGATTTCAACAAAAAACAAGGTGATCATTGATCAGCCATTCATCCCGGTTACTCCCGGCAAAAAGGCTTTTCCCGACAGGAGAACAGCCTCAAAAGCCGGCCATATGGTTAAAGAAAGAATGATCAAAAAAGAACTGCCGGCGCTGAAACGGGAAGACCTTATTAAAATAGGTCTTGACAGTATTGGGAATTCCGCAAGATAAGCCCCGTCAATTACGTATATTATATATGTATTACTTCACCGTATGCCGCAGCGGCTGCTTCCATTATAGCTTCTGACATGGTTGGATGCGGATGTACTGCTTTGATGATTTCATGGCCGGTTGTTTCTAGTTTTCGGGCCATAACCAGTTCGGCAATCAGCTCCGTTACGTTGTCACCGATCAGATGTGCACCAAGGAGTTCACCGTAACGGGCATCAAAGATCAGCTTCACAAACCCTTCCTTGTTTCCTCCGGCACTGGCTTTACCCGATGCCGTATAGGGGAACTTCCCGACCTTAATCTCGTATCCGGCTTCTTTGGCAGCCTTCTCGGAATACCCTACCGAAGCAATTTCGGGAGTGGTATAAGTGCATCCCGGAATATTTCTGTAGTCCACCGGACCCGGATTCTTACCGGCTATATTTTCCACGCAGGTGATGCCTTCGGCTGAAGCAACATGGGCGAGAGCCGGACCGGCAATAATATCGCCTATTGCGTATACGCCCCTGACATTGGTGGCATAATGTACATCTACCTGAATCCTCCCTTTTTCGGTGGCAATACCGAGTTTTTCCAGACCAATATCTTCCAAGTTGGGCGTAATACCTATGGCTGAAAGCACCACATCGGCCTCCCGATTTTCCACACCTTTAGGTGTTTTGATGACTGCCGCACAATTTTTTCCTTTGATATCAACTGATTCCACTGAAGAGGATGTCATTACCTCCATGCCTGCTTTCTTAAACGACCGTTCAAGTTGTTTGGATACTTCTTCATCTTCAAGTGGCACCAGGTTGGGCATGAATTCTACCAGGGTAACCTTGGTGCCAATCGAGTGGTAAAAATGTGCAAACTCACTGCCAATAGCTCCGGATCCTATCACAATCATACTTTTGGGTTGACTTTGCAGGGTCAGTGCTTCGCGGTAACCGATAATCCTTTTGCCGTCCTGTTTCATTGCAGGGAGCTCCCTCGATCGCGCGCCGGTTGCCAGGATGATATTTTTAGCAGAAAGCCTGCTCTCTTTACCGTCCTTTTCTGTTACCGATACAGTTTGATTGTCTATCAGTCTGCCATACCCGTTAATGATATCTATTTTATTTTTCTTGAACAGGAACTGAACCCCTTTGCTCATTCCATCAGCAACAGCACGGCTGCGTTCGACCATCTTTTTCAGGTCGGGCCGGGCTTCAGTTTCCAGCAAGACACCATAGTCAGCGGCATGTTTTGTATAATTAAAAACCTGAGCGCTTTTCAGCAGTGCCTTGGTAGGTATGCAACCCCAATTGAGGCATATGCCTCCGATTTCAGCTTTCTCAACAACTGCTGTTTTCATGCCCAGTTGCGAGGCACGAATTGCTGCAACATATCCACCTGGTCCGCTTCCGATCACGATCAAATCATAACTGTTCATGGGTGCTGATGTTTATTTTAAATTATTTGGGTTAATGTTATTAAAAGCAAAATAAACCGGCTTTTGTTCAATTCCGGTAATTGATGATCTGATTCTTCATGGATTTCCATACGTGAGTTTGATCCAGCGCCTTTTGAAAAACTTCTCCAGCAATACTTTTGCAGGCGTGAAAGGAGTGGTTTCACCCTTAAGGACACTGGCTTCATAATTCTGCAGCAACTTCTGAATCCTGCGGTCATGATAGAAGCTGTCTTTCAGATTTTGGTTAATGGTTTCATACATCCAGTAACGCGACTGCTCAAGCCTTTTTTTCTGAAAATAACAGTTGTGATGCGTCAGGGCCATATACTCCAACACGGTGTCCCATACCTCTGAAATGCCCGTGTTTGTTTTTGATGAACAGGTCATCACCCTGGGTGTCCAACCTGATTCAGTGGGAGGAAACAGATGAAGCGCGTTGGCGTATTCGGCCTTTGCCCTTTCAGCGCGTGCTATGTTTTCACGATCGGCCTTGGTTATGGCAATGGCATCGGCCATCTCCATGATCCCTCTTTTAATGCCCTGCAATTCATCACCGGCACCCGCCAGCATCAGCAGGAGAAAGAAATCCACCATCGAATGAACCGCGGTTTCACTTTGCCCTACGCCCACCGTTTCAATAAAAATGGTATCAAAGCCTGCTGCTTCGCAAAGTATGATATTCTCCCGGGTCTTTCTGGCTACACCTCCAAGAGAGCCTGCCGAAGGAGAAGGCCTGATAAAGGCTCCTGTCTGTGCCGACAACTGTTCCATCCTGGTTTTATCGCCCAGGATGCTTCCCTTGGATCGTTCACTGCTTGGGTCAATGGCAAGAACGGCCAGCCGCCTGTTGTTCCGGATCAACTCCATGCCCAACGATTCAATAAAAGTACTCTTGCCAACACCAGGTACCCCGGTGATGCCGACCCTTATGGAATGTCCCGACCAAGGAAGACAGCTTTCGATGATTTCCTGTGCCAGCTCAATGTGTGATGGTAGTGAACTTTCGGTAAGTGTAATGGCCTGACTCAACAAGGTGCGGTTGCCGGCACGGATGCCCTTGAGAAATTCATCGGCCGAAGGTAATTTGCGCCGTTTTTCCTTATGAATCCGGATCGACTCCTCGCTGATCTCGGGTGGTCGTTCGACTCCGTTACTGACACTGAGTGCACTGTTATTTGAAGAGCCCTTCATCAGTTTTACGGGTTCTGAGTTCATGGATGGGTATTACCCGAGGCTCTTTGAATTTCTGCCATGATCCATAAGATGGATTTGGAGCGCCTGGGATCATTTGTAATCACTGTAACAGCTTTTTTCTGATTTCCTTCACGACCGGCAGGATTGAATTTCACTTTGATCATTGCCGTATCACCCGGAGATATCAACGTTTTGGCAGGTTGAACAGCCGTGCAACCACAACTGGCTGTAACTTTTCTGATAAGCAGATCAGACTTCCCTTCATTGATAAGCCTGAATGAGTGCTCCACCGTGGATTTTCCGGAAATGCTTCCAAAGTCAAATTCGTGGTTGTCAAACTTAACAACCGGGGCTTTGGCCATATCTTCGGCTGTAAATTGCGAAAAATCTTCCCTGATGTTGGCGGTAATGCTGATCCTGTTTTTTGGAAATGCCTGCCCGTTGATCATCAAATCCAATCTGTCAACCACGTAATCCCACTGGTTGATGTTTTCTGTCAGGTATTCAATCTTCATGCTTCCTTCCTGTTTTGGCCCTATTACTTCCGGAACACAGGTGTATTTAAGATAAGGGGGCAGGGTTTTGAACGTAAGGGTTGCGGACTTATCGCCCGATGTGTTCATAACCTTCAGGGTTTGTATCTTCGTTTTTCCTTTGGGTATTTCTCCGAATGCAACATAGATGTTTTCCAGACGGATATCTCCGATGACGTATTTATAAATATCTGCGTTAGTAGCAACAGGAATAACAACCCCCCTGATCGAAATGACAACCTGGGGAGTGGAAGCATTACTCAACACCTGTATAGTTTTACTGAAGGCTCCAGATTGCTTTTTCGGGTCAAAACTCACCTTGATGGAACCTGTTTTGCCTGGTAATACAGGTTCGCGGGGCCATTCAGGAACGGTGCATCCACAGGAGGCTTTGACTTCATTGATGATCAGCGGGGTTTTGCCTTCATTTTTGAACTGAAACTCGTGAGTAAACATCCCGTCATCTTCCTTGATGGTACCAAAATTATACTCCTTTTCAGCAAAGGTGATCAGGGGCGCATTATTTTGACCACGGAGTATTGGTGCCGTCAATGCAAGCACTAAGATGGAGCAAACAATCCCGGTTTTCATACAAGTCATATTTATTGCTAAATCCAAAGGTATAAAAATTCTGGTATTTTAGGGTATATGTAATTGTAGCTGTGAGCCAAGAGCCAACAGCCAAGAACCAATAGCTAATAGCCAACAGCCAATGGCTTTAATCATTATCTTTGCCTGAAATAATTAGGCTTCTGTCTCTATTACCATGCAGCTGATTACCACTTCCGATGGTTCCCACACCCTTTTTGTACCCCGGCTGAACGAGCATTATCACTCCACGTTCGGGGCGTTAACCGAATCACAGCATGTTTTCATTCAGGCCGGTTTTGAGTTATTGATCGGAACAAAAGAAGTTACTGTTTTTGAAGCAGGTTTTGGAACCGGACTGAATGCACTGCTGACCTGTCTCTCATCTATTGAAAAAGGGGTGCATACAACCTATTACACCATTGAATCGGACCCCCTGAAGAAGGAATTAACCGCAAAGTTGAATTATGGCAGTTTACTGCCTGATCAACAGAATCCCTGCAAATTGTATGAATTAATTCATCAGGCTCCCTGGAATATAACCACGAAGATACACCCAAATTTCAGTTTACATAAGATTCATGCCAGCCTGATTGGTTACCGGCCTGATTTTAATTATGACCTGATATACTATGATGCCTTTGCTCCCGATAAACAGCCCGATATGTGGAGCCTGGATATATTCCGGACGCTGTATGAGAAATTGAATCCGGGTGGTATCCTGGTAACTTATTGTGTAAAAGGTGAAGTAAAAAGTAGGTTGCGTCAAGCGGGTTTTGCTATCAAAAAGTTGCCTGGTCCCCCGGGGAAAAGAGAAATGCTCAGAGGCAGCAAACAAATGATCTGACCGGGTCATAGGGCATTCGCCCACCATGACCGGAAGGAAAACAAGATCGAAATTAAAAGGATTAACTTAAAAAATTTGTCTGAAAAGATAAAAGTATTACCTTTGCATTCCGATTTTAAAGGAATATTTAAAAAGCATCAGTATGAAAAGAACATACCAGCCTTCCAACAGGAAAAGACGCAACAAGCACGGTTTCAGGGAAAGAATGTCGACACCCAATGGCCGTAAGGTTTTGTCGAGCCGCAGGGCAAAGGGAAGAAAGAGACTTACCGTTTCTGAAGAAATAGCCAGCAAGTAAACTGTCTGGAATCTGAATTAGGAGAAAACTCCCGGAAGCTGAAAGGTTTCCGGGAGTTTTATTTTAAGTTTCTTGTGTGATAATAGGTAAATGCGTTATCAGGGCAGCCCTGGTATCCCCTCCACAGATTGTAGAAATTAAACCAGGAAGCACCGGTCAGCGTAACCTCCCGCCAGGTGCAGTCAGCCACCAAACGTAGCGATTGCTTATTGTTGGCGGAAATGCCGAAAGGCATCACAAATCCATCCTTCACCCCGGTCCATCTGTACCTGAGTTTCAGAACGCCAGGATCTGATGAAAACTCATATTCAAGCACAGGCAGTTTGGTGTCATACAGGTACTTGTCAAAAAATGCAGTAAAATCGGAGTTGGTGTACTTATTTGCAAATCTTATGAAATCGTTTGAAGTCACTGTCTGATACCGGTGACTGACACAGAAATCGTGTATCAGCCCGAAAAACAGGGAGTCGTTATTGATATTGCAACGCAGGCAATGAAGCAGCATGGCCCCTTTGTTGTAAACATCATTGCCGGCAAATGCATTTTCATTCACATTACGATTCTGCACCATGGGCCACAAGTTGAATATATACTGGCTTTTGTCAGTCAGTTCATACATGTATTCTTCTTTCCCCAGCCTGTTCTCCAGAAACATATATTCGGCATAGGTGGCAAATCCTTCATGAATCCATATATCTGCCATGTCTTCGGCAGTCACCGAGTTTCCCCACCATTCATGCGCTGATTCATGCACAATGATATAATCATAGATCTGGTTCCGGTATTCCTGCCTGTTGTTTTTGTCATATCCATTGCCATAAGCAATAGCTGATTGGTGCTCCATTCCTTCATAGGGCGATTCAACCAGCCCGAATCCGTCTTTGGCAAAAGGATAGAAACCGAAGGCCTTATTATAGAATGAAACCACATCAAGAGTCTGTTTAAAATGTTTCCTGGCTATATCCAGGTTACCCGACAGCACATTGTAGTCGAGTCGCAGTGTGTCGGTGCCATCCACCAGCGTATCCGAAAAGGAGGTGTACTTGCCCACGTAAAAGGTTACATTGTAATTATTGATGGGGTACTCGGTGAGCCAGGTGAATCTGTTGTAATTACGGCGGGCAGGTTCAACATTTTCCAGGTCGCCGTTGGAAACGGCCTGGTAACCTTTGGGAACTTCAAGGGATAATCGCACCGAATCGGGTTTATCGCTGAAATGGTCCTTATTGGGCCACCAACAGCTTGCACCCAGGTGCTCACAGGCAACTCCCATCCAAAGATTCTTATTCTCATCATGTTTCCATACGAACCCGCCATCCCAGGGAGGATTAGGAGCGGTGAGGGGTTTACCGTGGTACTCAATGGTTATTTTATGTAACTCTTCCGATTTCAGTTGTGCAGGGAATTCAACAAAGATGGCATTGTATTCACGATGCCAGGCTAGAAGCTTGCCTTGCCAGTATATCCCGTTGATATGAAAATTATCAAAAAGGTCAATTTGTATGCGGCTGGTTGAATTGACAACCTTGAAAAATATTTCAGTGGCAGCACTGATTCTTTTGCGCCAGGGAATAATCCTTACTCCTGTTTGGTAGTAATATACATCATAGCAGGTTCTTTCAGGTCTCAGTGCACCTCTCAATGAATCGGTACGCGTGTAACGAGGCCTGTAACCAAGTTCGGGGTAAACTTTTTCCTTCCCGTAAAACTGTTTAACCAGGAGATCGGCAACAAATTCATGGTTGCACATGAATTCCGTGAAGCGCCTGTTTTCATCATTTCCCTGGTTCTGTGCGCCGACCAGGTCGTTACAGGCACGTTCTACGTCACCCAGAGCGAATTTGGCAATCCCCCTCAGGTCAAGAGCGCCGGGGAAGTCCGGTATCAATTTCAGCAAGGAATCGGTATTTGATATGGTGCCATGATAATCCTGCAGATCATAGCACCTGAGGCTTCTGTGCCATAAGGTATCGGCATTCTGAGCCTGAGATGACATCCCGGTCAGTACAGGTAAAAGAAATAAGAGGATTTTCATGGTATAAAAGGTGCTGTTGTGATGCACTTCGTCATATGTTTTAAGTATCCATTTTCCGGTCACGGATTATAAGCGCTCTGGTTCAGAATCTTCATGTAATCGTCTTCTTCCATCAAACGGGTCAGGGTGAGAT
>CAYVBH010000015.1:0-25352 GCA_964449015.1 uncultured Bacteroidales bacterium | reverse complement strand
CTTTGTGCAGGGGCGCGTGGTTGTTGTCGACATGGACGAAAGCGGGTTCAATGATATTGTTCAGGTAATGGGATACTTCATTCATGTGATCGAGCATCTGGAAATAGTATTCTCCGTCATCGGCCAGATCACTGCCCTCGAGCCGTGATACCAGCTTATGCGCATCCTTTTTATAATTTTTAAGGGTCTTCCTCAGCTTGTGGGCTTCTTTTTCGGATTTGGCCAGCTTTTTCCTTTTTTCCGCTATCAGTGATTCAACGGCGGTCTCATAGAGGTCGGCAGTGGCGATCATTGACAGGGCAATGCGGTTGTTGTATTTGGTAAGCACCGATTTACCGGTAATGGCGTCATCTCCCCAGAAGTCGACTTCGGCTGCTTTGATTTCCTCTTCACGTTTTTTATGCAATATATGGGTGCGGTAGATAAACACAATGGCCAGTATGATCAGGGCAACTATAGCTATTGGTCCGCCCCAGCTGAGCAGCAAAGCAATGAGGAAGGCGCCTGAAAAGGCTACAAAAGCGGTGAAGAACCAACCCCCGATCACGGTAATTACCCCTGAAATGCGGTATACGGCGCTTTCACGACCCCAGGCCCTGTCGGCCAGCGAGGTGCTCATGGCCACCATAAAGGTTACGTAGGTGGTTGAAAGCGGAAGCTTGTAGGAAGTGGCAAAAGCGATCAGGCTGCTCGAAACGGCCAGGTTCACCGAGGCGCGGACCAGGTCGAATGACAGGCCCTTGTCTTTTTTGGCTTTCTTTTTAAACGCCTTGTCATCAAAACGACTTTCCAGGAATTCCTGCATTCGTTTGGGCACCAGTTTCCAGATGAATTTACCAAACTGAACGCCGATTCGAACCATGGCCCTTGAAACGGGTGATGAAGCAAACCGTTCGTTGATGACATCCTGGCTGCCCAGGTTCAATTCGGTTTTGGTAACACTTCGCGCTTTTTTGGAAAACCAAAGCGCCAATACCATGATGATACCCGCAGCCAGCAGGAATCCGGCGGGGGTTTTCACGCTTTCCATCAGCGAACTCATGTTGAACTCAGTTCCGCTAAGCCCGCTCTGGGCTGAAAAAACTTTGAATGATTCATAACCGGCCATGGGAACCCCGATGAAGTTCACCAGGTCGTTCCCGGCAAATGCAAAGGCAAGGGCAAAGGTACCAAACAGTACGATGACTTTCAGCACGTTGACCTGAAAAAGCCAGTAAAGCAATTGTAGCACCAGGGTCCATCCAGCAAAGCAGGTTCCTAAAATGATCAGGCTGTTTTCGGTGATCCAGGCAAGTTGTTCTTTGTTTATGATGGCAGACCCTTTCGCTCCTTTAATCAAAATGAAATAGGTAATTCCGGTAATGGCCAAACCGCCCCAGAGCGAACCGAAATATTTGATTGACTTTTTAAAGTTGAATGAAAAAATAGTTCGGGCAATGTACTGCACGGTCACTCCCACAATGAAAGAAATGGCTACTGAAAGCAGAATGCCGGTGACGATCACCAGGGTTTTCTCGGAGTTAATGTAATGTCCCAGGCCACCCAGGCCTTCTGCCGAAGCACTGATTTTAACCAGTGCCATACCCACGGAGGCGCCCAACAGTTCAAAAACAACCGAAACCGTGGTGGATGTGGGCAGTCCGAAGGTGTTGAACATATCCAGCAACAACACGTCGGTAATCATGACGGCCAGGAAGATGATCATGATGTCTTCGAAGGTAAAAGCAGTGGGATTCATGATCCCGTTGCGGGCTACCTCCATCATGCCGTTGGAGAACGTGGCCCCAACCAGAATGCCTAAAGCCGCTATTAACATGATGATGCGGAAAGGCGCTGCTTTTGATCCGATGGCCGAGTTCAGGAAGTTCACGGCATCGTTGCTGACACCCACCACCAGGTCGGAGATGGCCAGAAGAAAGAGGATGATTACAATGACCAGGTAAAAATTTTCCATATAGCCGATGTTCTTGTTTGGTTAAGTTCTGATATAAAGTTAATTCAATGTATTCATATAGTCAACATGCGAAGATGGTCACTGATGTCTGATTCTTTTGCCTTCGGCAATAAAGACAATGGATTCCGCGATGTTTTCCATATGACTGGTGATTCTTTCGAGATCCCGGATAATCAGGATCAGGTCGGTGGCAATGACTATTACATCCGACTTGGTGGTCATCTGCGAGATGATTTCCTGAAATGATGCCTTGCACGATTCTTCTGTTTTTTTGCAGGAAAGCACGATTTCCCTGGCCAGTTCGCTGTTGTTGTTGGCATAAGCCTCGGACAGAAGGCCGGTCAGTTTTATGACCTCGCTAAATAACTCTGATAGCTGATAGGGTTTCAGTACTTTCTGATACGACCTGACATTTTCCGACCTGCCGATGATGTCCAGAGCAATATCGCCGATGCGCTCAATTTCGTTGCCGATTCTCAAAGATGACATGATGAACCGAAGATCGGTGGCCACCGGCTGAGCCAGGGCAAAAATCCGCTGGCACAGCTTATCAATCTTGGTGTCGAGCTTGTCAATGCGGTTTTCATTTTTACCGGCAGCATCTTCACTTTCAAAGTCATTTGTGAATACAGCCTGATGTGCCTTTTCCAACTGGTTGCCTACCAGCATGAACATCTTCACGATGCG
Source organism: uncultured Bacteroidales bacterium (assembly GCA_964449015.1). Lineage (GTDB taxonomy): Bacteria > Bacteroidota > Bacteroidia > Bacteroidales > UBA10428 > UBA5072. Next base: position 22,711 of record CAYVBH010000015.1, on the reverse strand, counting down.
TTTGCGGAGCTTGGCGAGTTCTTCTTCGAAGTATGATTGCATAAGTCTAATTTATTGATTAATCATCCGAACCTCCCGGAAATGTAGTCTTCGGTTTGTTTTTTGGAAGGATTGGTAAAGATCGTTTTGGTTTTATCCATTTCCACCAGTTCACCCAGGTAAAAAAAGGCGGTCAGATCGCTGGTGCGGGCTGCCTGCTGCATGTTGTGGGTGACGATGATGATGGTGTAATATTTTTTCAGATCGTGGATCAGTTCCTCAATTTTTGAGGTGGATATGGGATCCAGGGCGCTGGCTGGTTCATCCATCAGAATGATGTCGGGGTTCACTGCCAATGTGCGGGCAATGCAGATCCGTTGTTGCTGTCCGCCCGATAGTCCCAATGCCGAAGCCTGCAACCTATCCTTTACTTCATCCCAAATGGCAGCCTGTTTCAGCGAGGTCTCCACTATTTCATCTAGTTTTTGTCTTTGGGAAACACCGTTGATTCGGGGCCCGTAGGCAATGTTGTCGTATATTGATTTGGCAAACGGGTTCGATTTCTGGAAGATCATGCCCACTCGTTTGCGCAGGTTGACCACATCAATATTCTTCTGGTAGATGTTCACCTCGTCAATATTCACTTCTCCTTCAATGCGGATGTTTTCAATGAGGTCGTTCATCCGGTTGAGGGTTCTGAGAAAGGTGGATTTACCGCAGCCCGAGGGGCCGATAAAGGCGGTTACCTTTTTGTCGGGGATATCCATGGTAATTTTATCGAGTGCCTTGTTGGCACCGTAAAAAACGGAAAGATCGCGCACGTTAACTTTTATTTCTCCGGAATCTTTCATGCATGTTTGGCTTTTTTTCTGATTTGATACCTGAGCACAACAGCAATCATGCTCAGTGAAAAGGTCAGCAGCAGCAATACCAGCGTAGTGGCAAACTGTAAGGGCAGTGTGTCATCCACATTGGTTGACTGCGTTGACATGATGTAAATGTGATAGCCGAGCGACATGAACTGATCGCTCATGTTTCGGGGCAGGTCGGCCAGGTAATAGGCTGCACCTGTGAAAAGAATGGGTGCCACTTCACCGGCACCCCGGCTGATGGCCAGAATGGTACCCGTTAAGATTCCGGTCAGCGATCCGGGCAAAACCACCTGCCTGATGGTTTGCCATTTGGTGGCTCCCAGTGCCAGGCTGGCCTCACGCACTTCGCGGGGGACGGTGCGGATGGATTCCTCAACGGAGACAATCACAATGGGCAGCGTGAGCAGGGCCATGGTGAGACTTGCCCACAGTATGTTGGGTTGGCCCCAGTGCAGTTGTCCGGCGTTGAACAGGTTGTCCATGTGCATGCCGAGGAATTTGATGAAGAACCCAAGGCCGAACAAGCCGAAAATGATGGAGGGCACCACAGCAAGCGTTTTCACAGCAAACCGTATGGTTTTGGCAACCACTGAGGTTTCTGAGGCATACTCAGCCAGGTAAATGGCAGTTATAGCACCGAAGGGAACTGCAGCAACCGTCATGATGAGTGTCATGAGGGCAGTGCCCACTATGGCCGGGAAGATGCCTCCCCGGGTCATTCCTTCGCGCGGGAATTGCGTGAGGAATTCCCAGGTCAGGCTTTTCCAGCCGCCGATAAAGGTGACTACCAGAATGGCAATAATTACAAATAGAATGAGCAACACACACAGGGCAGTGAGGCTTTTCAGTAATATGTCCTTGGTAGTTCTGTTCATCGGTATCATTTATTTGCCCTGGAAACGCCTGATGAGGCGGTTTCTGAAATAAAATTCCGCCAAGGCGTTCAATGTGAAAGTGAACAGGAACAGCAGCGAACCGATCAGGAACAATACGCTGTAATGGGTATCTCCAAAAACCACTTCTGCCATTTCAGCACCAATGGTAGCCGACAGGGTCCTAACCGAGTCAAACGGATTGACAGTCATCAGGGCTGCATTGCCTGTAGCCATCAGTGCAATCATAGTTTCACCGAATACCCTGCCGACACCCAGCAGCACCGAGGCAAAGATTCCCGGCAGTGCCGCAGGAAGAATGACCATGAAGGCGGTTTGCCGCAGGCTTGCGCCGAGTCCCAGGCTGGCTTCGAGATAAGTGCGGGGAACAGCGGTAAGAGCATCTTCTGTGAGCGTGTAAATGACCGGTATGGCTGCCAGTGCCATGGCCACCCCACCTACAAAACCATTCAACCTGCCCGAATAGCCGAACAGGTCCTGAAAAAAGGAAGCCAGTACCATCAATGCGAAGAAACCGATTACCACCGACGGAAATCCCGCCAGTAATTCAATAGCCGGTTTGATCACTTCGCGGATGCCCGAAGGGGCAAACAGGGCGGTATAAATTGCAGCCAGTATGGCAATGGGTGCAGCAAACAGAATGGCCATCAGGGTCACTTTAAGTGTTCCCAGGAACAAGGGTAGCAGGCCATACCGGGGATTGTCCGATACAGGCTGCCAGTCGCGTGAAAGCAAAGTCGACAAAGCCTGCCTGTTTTCATGCGCAACCGGCGGGGTTTTCACCCCGCTCTCATCACTTTCAGCGGCAGCAAGATCCTCCACGATCACACCGTAAGGCTCAGGCCTTAATTCTTCCTCTGTAACCATACCATATACTTCAGGTTTCAGTTCTGTTGTGGATTCTTCTGCAAAAGGATCGTAGGTTTCGGGTTGAAGTGTACTCTCCTGATTAGTAGCGGCAGCGGCAGTGGCTGATTTTTGTGATTTTTTAAAAATCGGAAGTGTCTCGCGAAATACAAACACAAAGATAAGTACCACAAAGGCAATGGACATGAATGCCACGCCCTTGATGATTTTTTCGGAAATCCAGTCATCCGCCCGGAATTGCTTCTTCAGTATGGAATCTGCAAATCCGGAGCGGGTTTCCTGAATCTTCTTACCTTTATTTGAATGGTTTTTTCTCACGAAACGAGCTTATTGCGTATTACCAATTACCTGACAGGGAAATAGCCTACTTCTATGATGATCTTCTGTCCGTCAGGACTCAGAATCCAGTCGATAAACTTCTTCGTTTCACCGGTGGGTTTGTTTCTCATGTAGAGATAAAGATATCTGGTGATGGGATATTGGTTTTTGGCAATGGTTTCGGAGGTGGGCAGAATAGCAGGCGTATTTGCGTCTTTTTTTACAGCACAATGTTGCACCCCTTCGGCATAAGCCGCGCCGCCGTATCCGATTCCATTTTTATCCTTTTTCACGGCATTTACCACGGCTGCAGTTCCGGGCAGGGTCTGGCAGGCAGCAGCATAATCGCCTTTCACCACCTCATCCTTAAAAAAGGAATAGGTACCGGAGCTGTTTTCGCGACCATACAATTTGATCGGAGCATCGGCACCGCCAACCTGTTTCCAGTTGGTGATTTTGGCCTGGTAGATGTCGCTCAGTTGCTTTATGGAAAGCTCTTTTACCTTGTTGGATTCATTGAGAAATATGGTAATACCGTCTTTGGCACAGGGAATTTCAACGCCCAGTGTATTGTAGCGGGCCTTCAGTTTTTCCACTTCACTTGATTTGATGGGCCGGCTGGAATTGGCAATGTCGGTGGTGCCGTTGATGAGTGCGGCAATGCCGACACCCGATCCGCCTCCGGTAACCTGAATGGAAGCTGTGGGGTTCTTTTTCATGTAAATTTCAGCCCAGCGTTGTGCCAGAATGACCATGGTATCGGAACCTTTGATTGTGATTTTGGTTTGCTGAACAAAAGCTGCCGCAGCTATAAATGTTACAGCAAGAAAGGTATAAATGGCTATTTTTTTTGTTTTCATTGTTTTCTGTATTGGTTATTTTATAAAAGTCTTCAGGCTTGCCTGCCGGAGCTTCAGCGTAGGCAGGTCTTCTAAGTCTTGGATCTTGGATCTTGGTTCTACTTCAAAACCTCGCCTGCATCCGTATACCCAGCACATTGTCTTTTAAATCATCTTCATAGGTTGCATTGGTTTCGTTTTTGGGTATTTCATAGTTCAGTGAAAACCGGATGTTGTCGTTCAGGTAATACTGCCAGGCAAGGGTAAGGGTGTTATAATACACATCTTTTACGGCCTTGTCGCCCGATACTTTGGTGTTCGGATCGAAATAGTCATACCGGGCTACGAACTGGTTCTTCTTACCTATATTTTTAATGAAGTAAGCATAGTAGCCGGCAAACTCTTTGGTTTTATTCGGACTGGTTTTCGAATCGCCCGAGAAGGCATTCTTGCCAGCAATGAATTCGCCTTTCAGCGACATACCGCCCAGCACGTCAAAGAAGGCCTGGAATTCACCTCCCAGCCATTGTTTTTTCATGTATGAACCTGTGTTTCCTGAAGTGCTGTCCATTACCTGATCAGCGCTCAGGATGTATTTGTTTTTGGCCATCAGGCCACCGGAGTATCCATGAATTCCCAGATCGATGCCGATTCCGGCACCTGATAATTTAAGAGAGTAAACGGCACGGGCCATAATGTCTTTTTTGGTATCTGCATCTTTTGGCTCCTTACCGGTGAAGTTGCCATTGAGCAGGGCCAGTTGCAGTTTCAACGGCACCTGTACCGGGTTGAATTCGAGCTTGACACCCACTTCGCGTTCGCCGGGGTAAATGGTTCTGATGAGCCGGGAACGTTCGAGCACTTCGCGTTGTCCCGAGGAATACTCCACTTCGTAGTTGGGCCGGTTAAACTGGCCTGCCCAGAGTGAAAGAGCGCGCAATTTGGGAAGAGAGGCAACTGCATAGGCATCTTTCAGGGAAAGGTTTCCGGTGCTGAAATCGGGTTGCAGCACAAATTTAACACCGTCGGCAGCTTCATAGGTAAATTTCACCCGCGCCCTGCGGATATAAAAGGTATTCTCGGGGTCGTTAGTCTTGACCAGGTCATCCTGATAGCTTTCGAACTGGGCCTGAATGTAACCCGATACCTTGATTTTAGTAAGTTTGCCCAAATCGGTTTCATTCAGGGCAATACGTTCATCGAGGGCGTTCAACTTACCTTCCATTGAGGAAATATGTTCCGAAAGTGAGTCGGACAAATTTTGCGAAAAGGTGGTATCTGAAGCAGTGAAGATCATGAAAATGATTACTGTTATTCTGATTCGCAAAAGTTCATGTTTCATATGAAGCGTTTGTTACAGGTTGGTTAAATAAAAATGACATTGACATCAAGCAAGAGTTAAAGCAACGTTACAAAGATGACCGTGATAGATTACATAAAAGTTGCAGAAACGTTAAGAAAATGTTACAATTGAAAAAGGCCTTGAATGTAATTCTTTGAGTGATACGTAATAATATTATAGTAATATTGTAACATTGCTGTAACATTGCTGTTATACTTTAGTGCCCGAACCAATACACAACTCATTAGCAATGAACTCATACAATGCCATACACATACTCGTGGTCGATGATGAAGAGGATATATGTGAGATCCTGAAATTCAACCTGGAGTCGGAGGGGTACAATGTAGATACGGTTAATTCAGCGGAAGAGGCCATGCAGAAGAAATTGGACAAGTACCATTTGTTTCTGCTCGACATCATGATGAAGGGCATGTCGGGTTACCGGCTGGCCGATGAAATCAGGAATAAAAAGAAACTTGAGGCCCTGATTTTTTTCATTACGGCCAAGAATACAGAGAATGACAAGTTAACGGGCTTTTCGGTGGGTGCTGATGATTACATTACCAAACCCTTTTCAATTAAGGAGGTGGTGGCTCGGATCAAAGCTGTTTTGCGCAGGTCAGATCATACGGGAGATATCTCATCGGAACCGGCAACCATTAAAATGTCCGGCATCGAGTTGGATATTGATAAAAAGCGGCTGATTGTCGACGGGGTCAAGGAAGATCTTACTCCAATTGAGTTTCAGCTTTTGCATATATTGATGAAGAATCCGGGCCGGATTTTCGGAAGGGAGCAATTTCTCGATTACATCTGGCGTGATGTGAATGTCACTGATCGTACAGTGGATGTGCATATCACCAGGCTGCGGAAAAAGCTCGGTAAATATGGCAGGTTTTTGATAACCCGCAAAGGATATGGGTATTGCCTTGAAATGGATTAAGAGGAGATTATGAGATTCATTGCATCTTATACAAAAAGGTGGTTGCTCTATATTGTGACCTTTTTCCTTTTGTTTGCTGCAATTCTGCTTGTTTCGGATTATTTTCACGAAAGAAAATTCCGGATTGAGGCGCTGAATGAGAGCCTTGATAATTATGTTAAAATCACCGAAAATTTTCTGAACAACAACCAGGTGATTGAATCGGCTGGTTATTCCAGACTCGATTCACTGGTTTCACTCATTTCAAACGAGGCCATAAGGCTTACTGTTATAGATGATACAGGAAAGGTCTTATATGACTCAGAATATGAGAGCTATGGCCAAATGGAGAATCATATGAACCGGCCTGAAATGCAACAGGCTCTTGTCAACCCCTATGGAACAGATATCCGGGTATCGGGCTCCACAAATATTAAGTATTATTATTATGCCAAAGGATTTCCGGCATACTTCATCCGGATTTCCACCGAATATAACAGGGATGCCAGGAGATTCATCCAGCCCGACAGGATTTTCCTGCTGATAGTCATTCTGGGGCTGTTGTTAGCAACACTTCTAATTTTGCTGATTACTGACAAGTACGGTAAATCAATCCATACGCTTAAGGAATTCACTTTAAAAGCCACTACAAATAAGCCTATTGATGAAAAGCTGAGATTTCCCGACAATGAGCTGGGCGATATCGGCCAGGAAATCATTGAGATTTACCAAAGCCTGAACAAAACCAAGGAAGAGCTCCTGTCGGAAAAGGCCAAGCTGATCCGGCATCTCAATTTACTGGATGAAGGCATCGCCATCTTTTCAAAAGACATGCAGGTGATCACCAGCAATAACCATTTCATACAGTTCATCAACCACATCAGTGACAACCGGGTTTTTACTGCCGATGAGTTTTTCAGGATACCTGATTTCAAGCCTATTTTCGGGTTTGTGAATAAGTTTCTCAGGGATAGTGATGCTGACCTGGCTGATATGCAGCCCACATACGAAATTACCATCCTGAAGAACGGCCGGTATTTTTCGGTCAAGTGTATTGTCTTTCCTGACAAGAGTTTTGAGGTATCGGTGCATGACGTTTCAAAACAAACCAAGCGCAAGGTTTTAAAGCAACAAATTACCGAGAACATTGCGCATGAGTTGAAAACACCTGTAAGTTCCATCAAAGGCTTTTTGGAAACCATTCTGGAAGGCAATACAGACAAAGAGCGAACGGCAGATTACCTGCGAAGGGCCTATTCCCAATCTTGCCGGCTGGCTGATCTGATTAATGATATTTCCATACTGACCAAGATTGAGGAAGCAGCCTCACTCTACCAGGTTGAGGAGGTTGATCTGAGCGAACTGGTTCATGATATTGCCGGGGAAACGCAAACCATGCTGGAGGCAGGTGAAATCAGGCTGGATGTGAAAATCACGACGGGACTGATAATCAATGGCAATTACGGATTGTTGTATTCCATATTCCGGAATCTTTTTGACAATGCCATACATCATGCCGGGAAAGGCATTACCATTCATGTTGAAAATTACACCCAGGATCAGGACTTTCATTACTTTTCCTTTTATGATACCGGTACGGGAGCGCCTGAAGCCGATCTGCCCCGGTTGTTCGAACGTTTTTACCGGGTTGACAAGGGGCGTGACCGCAAAAAGGGTGGAACCGGATTGGGGCTGGCGATTGTAAAAAATGCAATTCAGTTCCATAAGGGAGATGTTTCGGTGAAGAACCGCAATGGCGGCGGACTTGAATTTTTGTTTACGCTTGCCAAAGATATCCGGAGCAACCTTTAGGGGTTACTGAAAATAAAACCGATATCGAAATTATCAGAAGCCATTCCAATTACCTGTTCAGATAAATGTTGAAATTTCCACCAAGGTTAAGGTAGTTTCAGGATTGTATGCAGCCAGAGATTTCTTCCGTAGGCATCAACACCGGAGCCATGGGTGCGGTATCGTGCGTTGAGCAAATTACCTACTCCTGCATGAACATCAATGAATTTGGAGGTTAGATGTAAAGAAATATTGAGACTGGACCAGGACGGGGTTCCGCCCGCAGGTATCCGGGAATCTTTCCGGTCGCCTGAAGAAAGCCGGTCCTGCTTTCCGGCAACCAGCCATTCAAGGCTTGCCCCCAGTTTCCGGGAGTGATGATAGCTGAGTGATGCTGAAGCATTCAACGGCGGTATCCGCGAAACAGGCTCACGGAGCGTATTGTTTTGTCCATAAGTATAGCTGGCCATAAGGTTGAGATGGACCTTGGGGTCATACCTGTATTGGAACTGAATTTCAGCACCCGAGATTTCTGATTGTTGCATGTTTACCCGGGTGTAGTAATACACGTAATTTATGCCGTCGCTGCTGATCGAATCATGCCCCTGGCAGGAGGTTGGCTTTAGGGAGATCAGGTTCTTTAATCCGGTATAATAAACAACAAAAGAGGAACCAACTTTGTGTGTTGAAATTTTGAATCCGGTTTCAGCGGTTAACGACTTTTCGCTGCCCAGGCTGGTGTTCGGAATTTCAAAACGATAATCTGTAATGCCGAAACCTGATAAATCGCTGATATTGGGCGTACGGTACCCGCTATTTAATGAGAACACCCACTTCAGCCAGGGAGTTACTGAAAGGCTATATCCCAGATTCCATACCAGTCCCGGATCTTTCAGGGTTACCCTGCCAAAAAGCGTATCAGATACCTGGGTAACGCTATACACAAATCGGGCTCCAACATTAAACCGCGACAAGCCCATTTCGGCATTGCACAGTGTAAACAGGGAAGCATGCCAGGCCATGGAGCCATCGGTAAAAGTGCCCCGCTGTTTTTCCATGAACTGATCCTGTTCGTCGTAAATGATTTTTTCACTTTCAACCCGGTCGTGGTAAAAGTCGATTCCCGGATGCAAGTTGATTCCCTGCTTTTTCATGCGAACGTCCAATGTGAATCCCCGTGTCAGGATTTGATCCTTATTCAGGCTGTGGTTCGTTGACCCCGATTTTTCAACAGCCAGATTTTCCCGGGCACGGATCAGGAATGTATTGATGGTGACTTTTTCTATCATTCCATTCAAATCGATTTCATCGGATATCCGGTACAGGGTTCTTTGCTGGAGCGCTGTGTGATAGGTACTGTAGCCTGAGGATACCAGTTTGTGATAGATGGGGATATCAGATTGATTCACATGCTGGACGGCAGCTGTTAAGGTGTTGTTTTCAAAAGGCTTTAACCTGATTGTATAACCCAGGTCGTATTCATCGTAACCGGTTGGCAAAAGGTTTTTGCCATTGCCACCCGGCATGATGTCGCCGAATTGCTTTATTGAGCCGGCAGCAACCATGCAGATTTTTTTGGTGGAAGACTCAATTCTGCCATGCAAGATACCTTCCATGCCCGGGTAAAAAGCAGCACGCGGTGTTTCATCTGAATCGCTTAAACGCGGACTCACATATTTCATACCCAGTTGTCCTCGAATTTGAAAGGAATTTCCGGAAAAGGAAGGTTGGTATGAAATCAGGTTCACCACACCGCCAACAGCGTCACTGCCGTATTGTACAGCCCCGTCGCCGCGGAGCACTTCAATTGCCGATAGCATAAACGGATCCATGGTGTTGAGATATTGATTCGGTCCCGAACGGAAGATGCTGTTATTAAGCCGGATTCCGTCAATAAGCAGCAGGGTATGATAACCCGTCAAACCCCTGATATAGGGCGATCCACCTCCGTGATTGGTTTTTTGTATCCATACCCCACACTTACCCGTTAACAGTTCGGGGGTTGAGCGGATATTGGCTTGCTGAAGATCACTTTCATTAAGTTTTGTAATGGCCCCGGGAAGCATGAATTGGTTGTAAGCATCCCGGTTTGCCGTAATCACAACTTCCTGAAGGATGAATTCAACGGAATCAGCAGGGTTGATTTGAGGATCATTTTGAATATCCTGTGAATAAAGCCTATTGAATCCGGCAGGAAGGCACATGCCCGATAGGATGATTATCCATGTTGTTATTCTTCTAACCATAATGACCTCCGATTCAAATTATCTGAGAAAGTCTTCCACATCGTCCAGTTTCGGAGATTCTTCAATTGCTTTCCAGTCGAAATCCTCATCAATGGGCGATAGTGCTTGATCCGGATCAAAAATTCTATAATCAACCGGAATGGCATTGTAGGGTGTAAAATCAGGTGCTGCGCTGAAGCAGTCGGCCAGATCATTAGCAGCGCCGTCATATTGGTTCAGGTAAGGAACACCTGTAAGGTTCCAGATGGTTTTAAAGATGCTGCCAAAGCTGTAATGTTTATGACTGACAAAGTTGCTTTTTGAGTAGGGAGAGATGACCATCAGTAAACTCCGGTGGGCATCTATGTGATCGCGGCCGTCCTGGGCGTCATCTTCGGTGACCACAATGGCCATGTTTTTCCAGTAGGGTGTGTGCGAAAGGAATTCCACAATACGCCCAAGGGCCAGGTCGTTATCGCACATATAACTTTCGCGGAACGGGAAACCGGCATAGGGTCTTTCACCCGCGCCATGGTCATTGGGCAGCATCAGGGTAATTACATCGGGCATGCTTTTACCAGTACCGGTGAACCTTTCATTAAATTCCCGGATGAAGACATCCGTCCGGAACTGATCGGGGATGGCCATATTGAAGGTGGCATAGTTGGGGGAGGAATTTCTGTAAACCGGATCCGGCAAAGGATAATTGATCAGGTAGCGTACACCGCCGAATTTCATGGTGGAATCGGCATAACCGGGAGCCTGCTCCAAGGCAAACCCAAAGTTGTAAAAACGGATCTGATTCCTTTCAAAGTGTTCCCAGATGGAGCCTGCTTCATTATAATCTTCGGGGTAGAAAGTGCCGGAAGAACCCACAAAGGAGAATATTCCCGGAGCTTTGGAATTGATGTTAAAATCTCTTTTTCCGCCATAGGAAGCACTGGTTGAGGTTTCCGTCCATTCGTTCGGATATACCCCCGAAAGCCAGCGATGCCCGTCAGCTGAGACGTCGGCATCCACATAAAAATTGTCGCATATGGCAAAACGTTGAGCCAGTGCCAGGTGATTGATCATGACGGTTGCCCCGGTAACAGAATCCTTTCCCGACCTGTTGCTGAAACTGACCTGCATGCCATAACGGGCCAGATCCGGATCGCCATTCCCTTTCTTTACCTGGCCGAAAACCTCATCGTAGGTTCTGTTCTCTTTGGATATGAAAACAATATGTTTGATGGGGCTATTTCGCTCTCCCGGGAAAACAGGCACAGGATTGCCCATGTTCCGCTGATTTTTGGCCTTGTGGTACCTGGTAAATCTGAAGTTGTTTTCAATTACGGTTTGGGTCAGATCAACGAGTGAGTCATTTCCGGGTATATCCATTATGGAAACGGTACCTTTCATCAGGTATCCTATGTAACTGAATTTTTCCGGAACACCGCAGTTTTTGCCGCCGTTTGGCCCGCTGCCAAGCCCTTTGGCATTGGCCACAACCAGTTTTTTGCCATCGGGTGTTACCGCAAGTTTGGAGGGGAACCATCCGGCCGGCAGATGACCTTTAACCTGCAGGTTGCGGGTGTCTATTACAGCAACCGCGTTAATGCCTGCCTCGGCCGCAAAAAGAAGATCTCCTTTAGGAGAGAGTACCAATCCGAAAGGAATAATTCCCCTGAGGTTGCGGAGCCTGGAATCGGGTTGCAGGAAGATCTCCCTGACCAGTTTATTGGTTTGCGTGCTGATTACAGAAATACAGTCGTTGTTGCCGTTGCTTACAAAAACGTATTCATTGCTGGCTACCAGGGAGTTTGGACTGGAACCGCCCACAGCCGGAATACCCTCAACCGGTTGACCTACCTGGAATCCGGTTTTAATCTGATCCGTCAATTCGGGTTTGTCGGGTTGCAGCAGGCTGTATGCCCAAACTGAGAAAGCTTCCGGTGCGTTGGGGTCACCCAGTCCTTTTACAATCAATGAATCGTTGCTGATGCCATTTTTCATGGCTTCGCTCATGTAGCCAAATGGCGGGTAGTTCATCAATGGCTGAGCAGATTTGGCAGTGTCTGCTGACTGAATAAGGCTGTATTCAAAAACACCTACATTGGCTGTAAAGAGCTTTTCTCCGTTGGGTGAAAGGGTAATTCCAAACGGGTAACGGCCTGTGGCCACCCGGCTAAGAAGCACACCGGAACGGGTATTGATGATGTTGATACAGAAATTGATCTGATCAACCACATAGAGCAGTTCACCGTTGGCCGAAAGAACCATATCACCCAGGTAGCCTTGGATGATTTCCCGATTATTCCAAATTCCGGAGCAGTTTATCTCGCCTGATTTTTTGCAGGAATCCAGATCGAATGTATAGATCTTATTGGATTGTCCTCCGGCAACATATAAAGTCCGGTCATCCGGAGAAATGGCCAGTCCCATGAATACAGCTTCAAGCACACCCGCATCGGTAAGGGGGCCTTCGGGTATCTGAACGACTTCCGGGGAGGATGAAAGCAGGTTCCTGATTATTGTAATTGAAAACGGACTCACGCCTGAATTGGCGGTTACCGCAGTATTCCCGTCATGGCTCAGAATCAGACCGTAAGGATGCGGGGCAATTCTGATCTGCCTTCCCAGTGGTGTGATGATCCTTCCGTTGGGGAGGATGGCCAGGGTGTCGCCCTGGATTTGACAATACAGAGAATCTGCTGGTGCTTCTGCGATCCAGGGATTTCTTTTGAAACATCCGGCAGCAAGCACCGATAGTAAAATAATGATCAGAACAGGTAGCGGTTTCATTTCAGTTTTGGTTTTAATTGGGGGAAGCTTTTTAATAAGACAAATTTAGGGGCGTAGTTGCAAACTACGCCCAGCAAATTGTACAAAATATCTATCCTGATCGCTGAGCATAGTCTCCTGACTACGCTCTTTTTTTGACTATTTAGACGGATTCGTGAATTTTGATTTGATAAAATCTGCCAGCCAATAAACCGACTGGCAGAAAGGGAAAACAGAGAGAGCAAAGAAACCTCCGGTTCAGCATTCGCGTGATCCTGTTATTGCAACCACCAGGGAGTTACGCGGATGTTATCGTTATCGGCTCCAAATTGCCGGGTGATTGCATCAGAAACGTTCTTGCTGTTGAGCTGGTATTCGCTGTTCGGATACATCCACCGGGCAGGAGGCGTTAAATTGGGGAGGTAACTGAAAGCCGGGTATCCGGTTCTCAGGTGCTCGAAATACATGCTCCAGCCACCCTGAAGGAATGATGCCAGGTATTTTTGCATGATGATCCGTTCCAGTTTTTCCTCATCACCGGTTACTGCGGAAAGATCAACGAGCGGGTTGGACAAGTAATCATTCAAAGCTCCATCGTTTACGTATGCTGCCAGTTCTTTGGCATACTCATAGTAGAAATCAAATGAAGCCTCAATACCCTGCTCATAGTAGGTCTCAGCATCTGAATCATCAATCCAGCCTCTGATGCGGGCCTCGGCCAAAATGAACTGCAATTCGTGATAGCCCATGAGCATGTGGGGCTCGCAAGTTGGATCTGTAGTATACCGAAGATTAACTTTAGAAACCTTACCGGCAGCAGCTTTTAAGTTAACTTCATTATATGGTGCAATGGGATTCCCTCCTTCATAAGCGCTGATATCATTGATCGGCAGTCCGGCTTCCTTGGCATTCCGGGTTTGACCGCAGTAAATGAATAACCTGGGATCTTCTCTTTCCTGCAGTCTTTGAACAAAGGTTGAATCCATATAGCGGGCCGATCCGTAGCTACTGACGTTGTATTCGGTATAGCGGTTACCCAGCTGATTTACAAAAACAAGCTGTCCGTTGTCTTCAATGGATTCCAGTAATGGCTGGCTGGCTGCTATTTCAGCAAATGAACCGGCAACATCAAATTCATTATCGGTTGTTTTGTTGGAAAGCGTAAGCAAAACCTTGAGCCGGAATGAATTGATCAGCTTCCGCCATTTAAGCGGATTTCCGTTATAAATGATGTCCCCGTCAATCAGGTCATCGTTCATCATGTCATTGGCTTCTTCCAGTTCCTGCAGGATTCCCATGAAAACATCCTTTTGCAGGTCGTATGCAGGTGCGTAAACCTGGTCCGATTCTCCCTTCAAAGCCTGTGAATAGGGGATATCACCAAAGGTAAGAGTAAGGTTGTAAAAATAGTAGGCTCTGAAAAACCGGGCGAGTGCCTGGTAATTATCACTGCCAATTCTTTCCGCTTCCTCCATCATCTTGGTAACATCGCGCAGAATCTGATAGGAGTCAAAACTGCCCCGGTCCCATTTGTAATATTGTTCGGCTTCCTCGCCGTCTGTCTGAACAATCATCCTGGATGCAAAAAGCGGAGCAGCTCCTTCAACCTGGAATGTGCGCCATTCAATGGTGTTGAGTAATAATTGCGGATGGGTTTCGGAAACATTATTGGGATTTTCATTAAAAGTTTCCAGTTTTTCGCACGATGCAAAAAGCGTCAAAGCGACAAGGCTGATAAATAGTATATTTTTCATTTCTTTCAATTTTTTCTGTTAGAAAGTTAATTTCAGGCTCATTCCCACGTACCGGGTTGAGGGATCCTGAAGATTGTCATCGTTGCCGTAGTCGGGGTCAATGATGTCAGCTTTTTTCAGAATCAGCAGATTGTAACCGTAGGCTGTCACCTCTGCACCTTTCAACCCTTTCAGTCCAACCAGCTGAGTTATGTCGTAGCTTACAGAAACCCTGCGAAGCTTGGCAAAACTGCGATCGAAAATGTTGGCGAAAGTTTTGCTTTCGCTTTCGGTTACTTTGGCCCTGTAAGGGTAGTTCTGACACCAGGTTTGCCAGCTTACTTTGGTTTCATTGGGCTGATATGCGCGTGTGTCAGATATTACATTACCATCCACATCGGTGGTTAATTCACCGCTTACCACATTTACACCATTGGGAATGTAAACCGGTGCACCGGCTGCGTATTCTTCATCGCGCCATTCGGTTGAATAGGGGTGTTTTCCGCCCCACCACATTTTCTCAACAGTTAAGGAGCGGATGATACCTCCCCAGACTCCATCGATATCCACATCAAGGGTCATTTTTTTGTATTTTATCCTGTTTTGCAGGCCAAACCGCCAATCGGGTTCGGTGTGTCCGACTGATTGCTGATAGGGATTCCTGACTGGAAGTCCGGTGGCCTCGCTCAGAATCAGCTGCCCGTCAGCACTTTTCATCCAGGTAGTAGCGTAGTAATTATCTATTCGCTCGTCTTTGGAATAGTTTCCATACTTTTCCGCGCCGCCGTATATTTCAGTGAGTTTTTTCACACGGGTATCCCAGTTTGCCGTAATGTCCCACCTCAGGTTACTGTTTTTCACCGGACTGGCATTGACTGTTACTTCATATCCGTTTGTGGTGTACTGGTTGCCGTTTACCTTGCGGCTATCAAAGCCCGATGAGGGGGAGATAGCCAGGTCAATGATCTGGTTCTCATCAACCACATTGTAATAAGTGAAGTCAAAACTGATCCTGTTCTTCAGAAAAGAGGAGGAGAGTCCCAGCTCAAAAGAGGTGGATTTTTCCGGCTCAATGTCGGGATTGATCAGCGTATTGGGATAAGTAAGCTGGGTTTGTCCGTTGTAGCTGCCGTAATTGGAATAATAGGAAGAAATTTTATAAGGATTCAGGTCGCTGGACACTTCCGCCCAGGAACCAAAAACCTTGAGGTAGTCAAATGCCTTAGGCATTTCAATCAGGTTAGAGACGACCGTACTCAATGAAACCGAAGGATAGAAATAGGAATTGTTGCTTACTGGTAAGGTGGATGACCAGTCGTTACGGGCAGCAATATTCAGGAAGAACGCATCATACAAGTCAAAATCAACAGTACCATATACACTTCTTACTGCTCTTTCTTCAACTGCGGTTGACGCTTTGACATTTCCTTTGGTGTTGTTGAGGCTGTAAACAAAAGGTACGATCAGCCCGTCAGTGGCATTGTATTCGTTGTGATATTTGCGATAGTATGAAGAACCTCCTGCATTAACCGTCAGGTTGAAGTTGGCATTGAGCTGTTTTCTATAGGTAGCCAGAATATCATTATCCAATGTCAGCCAGTCGGAGTTCCAGGTTTTATAGTCACCGTCACGCGGATCTTCGTAATTCAGGTATGATTTCGGACTGCCCCGGTCTTCAAAAAGCAGTTTCTTGACCGCCGAAGTACGACCCTGGATGCTTAAATTTCTGGTGATTTCCCAGGTAAGCTTCATTTGTCCGTTCAGCTGATCGGAATCATAGACCTGGTTGAGTTCATTGGCGGCAAAGTATACGTTGTTGTACCAGGCGTAGTTGAAATTGGCCTGGCGGTATCCTTCCTGTCCGGGAATGTACATGTGATCTTTAAGATCCTGTCCGTTAACGTCATCGCCCATCCAGATCAGGATGGTATACATGTGGTTTTTAGGACCATAGCCATAGCGGGGATAATTGGGAGAATACACCTTATTGTATGAAAGCTTGCTGTCGAGTTTGAGATTGCTTCTCAGGTCAAATGCAGAGGTGAAGTTGATTCCTCCGGTATGAAGATAGGAGTTGGGAACCTGTCCTTTTTGCTTGGAATAGCTGCCCGATAGTTTGTATTTGGATTTCTGGCCCTTGTAGGCAATTGAAAAATCGGTAGTTGATACATATCCGGTTTCCATGAAATCCTTCAGGTTGTTGTGGTATTTCCAGGCGGTAGGAACGCGGGAATACCTGGATTTGTCATCATACTTTGTGCCGGCAACGTCTCCCCACCAGGGAACGGTTTCCCCTGTAACATTATCGTAAATGGGACTATTCCATTGGGGAACCATTACACCGGCTTCAAATTTCGGTCCCCAGATCATGTCTCCGTCTGAAATACCTCCATCCTGTCCGTCCCAAAATTCATATTGTCCGTTGGAACCGTTACCATATCCGGTTTGAGTTTCAGGAAATACGGTGAAACCGGCTGTAATCATGGTACTGTTAGACAGGGTCACCTCAAGACCTTCGGATTTGGCACTTTTTGTGCTGATCAGGATGGCCCCGTTTCTGCCTCTGGCGCCATAAAGAGCTGAAGCTGTGGTTCCTTTCAATATGGTGATATCGGCAATGTCACCCGAAGGAACGTCATAGAAGTTGGTTTCAACCGGGATGTCATCTATAACAATAAGCGGATTTTTTCCCCGGAGTGATAAAGCTGGAGCCTGGAAAATACCGGTTGGATTGCTTACCGCGAGGCCTGCAACTTTTCCGGTCAGCAGGTTGCCTACGTTTTGTGTGTTGATGCTTGCAAGCTCTTCCATTTTCACTTCCTGTGTGGAATACCCGATTGTCTTTTTCTCCTGGGTAATACCAAGAGCAGTTACCACTACATCATTCAACTGAAAGGCTTCTTCTTTGAGTTCGATATCAATAGTCTGATCATCACTTACCGTTCTTTCAATGCTGACATAACCAATGTATGAAAATACCAGCATGGTATTCTTCTGAACAGCTATACTGTATTCTCCTTCCGTACCGGTAGTTGTACCGTTCCGGGTTCCTTTCTCAACAATGTTCACCCCCGGCAATGGCACACCGGACACATCCGTTACCTTACCGGAAATTGTAACCTGCTGGGCATACAACAATGTACCCAGAGCAATAAAAATCAAGGTTAGTAGTCTTCGTTTCATGGTTTTGTATTAAGCTAAATATTAGGACTTACAATGTGTTTATATTCAGACATAGTCTTCCTGATTTCACAATTTAAATAATTGTAAAACAACAATTTAAGAATTATCGGAGATACCGGCTTGTAACCTGTTGCCTGAGGGTCAGATGAGTTCTACCCTGCGGAACAGATCTGCCAGTGCTTTATCATCAGGTGCCCTTTTGAGTTCTTCTTCAAATTCGGCAGTGTTGGCATAATACACTTTCAGGGCAACTTCCAGAAAGCGCGAATAGCTTTTTACGGCTTCTTCCCGGCTGATCGTTCCCTTTTTTTCCAGGCGTGTGAAGTATTTGTCAAGCTTCATAACACTGTTGTAAATTGCCGGTTTCTGAATCACAAGCTTGCCTGAAAATGAGCCTGGTACGGCGTCACTGACATAGGTATAGGTTTTTTCGAACAAGTGCACCATTTTGGCAACATCCTCACCCAAAGCATGGCGCCGGATATTTTCAGAATCGATTTTACCGAGTTCTTCATCCAGATCAAACACCTGATCATTCACAGAGAAAACAAAAGATCGGGACGAACCTGAATAGCTGTTTTCAGGCCTGTCTGAAAAATCAGGATTGTAGGTTAGCTCCTGTGCGATGAGAGGAGCCTGAAGTAGAATAAGCAAAATGACAGGTAGAATTTTCATATTGTTGGCTTGTAGGTTATCAAAACTGTCCGGTTTAAAACCATCATATTATTACATTGCAAAGTTGGTAATCCAACACAATATTGAGGTTAGGGATTTATGAAGTAAGTGTTAAGAATTCAGCATAAAATGAAGTTAACCCTATCAGCCCTCACTCCGATAGAAATCGGGTTATACTTTCGGGCAAGTAGTAAACGGGATTTCCTTGGTTGTCATGGATACATACTGCCAAGGTAGGCAACACATACTTACCTGTAGGCAGATTGGCCGATTTGAGCATCAAATGCCTGGTGTTGGGTGTTATTTCCAATTCCAGCGTTCCTTTCCGGACTATCAGTGATTCATCTGTTGTAGTAAGATCAATTTCAGGATCATGGCGGAAAAGCATATCGGCACGTACGTAATAGCGATGTTCCATATCAGGCAGGCTTCCCAATTGCAGGATTTCTGAAATGTAACCGGCAATCCGGGTATTGTCAATGACACCCGTAATTCTTTTAATGCCTTCGGGTACATGGATTCCGAGGAAAACATCTTCAGCCGTGTGGCCGGTTGAGGTCCAGCCAATGTAGTTGTTGGCACTGTAAGAACTTCCCAACAAATATTGCAAAGTGTCAGACAGCACTTCAGCGGGGAAGGTTCTTACCAGATGTTTTATTTTGTCCGTGATTTCCGGATCAGAGATGTTGTAATATCGGTTTAATGTATCGAGATGGATATACATGGAATCATTAAGCATGAGCCCGGCCAATTTCCGGGCAGAGCATCTGATCTTTTTCAACGGACCGATCACCTGTTCCCGGATATCGATTTTATCGTATTGATGCGGGCTCTTCTGAATGAAACTGGTATGTGATTGTGCATTACCTATACTCAAACCTCCGTTCCCGTGGTCGGGGCATACTATAACAGCGGTTGACCCATTTCCGGTTGCGAAATCAAGCGCAATTCCAACTGCTTTATCAAATTCAATAAATTCGGTAACCGCTGCAAACGGGTCGTTATTGTGGCAGGCCCAGTCGATCTGGCTTCCCTCAACCACAAGCAGAAATCCCTGTTGGCTTTGTGCGAGTACTTCAATTGCTTTGGCAGTCATCTCAGATAGTGAGGGCTCCTTTTCCGCACGGGTGATATCGCATTGGTATGATTTGTATTCGGTGTCATTCTTCCAGTCGGCAAACAGCGCCCAGGTAATGCTATCCTTATGATATTTCAGCCGGCTGAATGATGTCTTGTCGGTTATCAGCCGGTGCCCTGCTTTTTTGAAATCAAGTAATGATTGTCCGTGGTTTGCATTCTCCAAAACTTCTTTCCCTCCAGCGAAAACAAGATCCGGACTGTTATTCAGAAACTGGGTGGTGAGTGTATTGTAGTTTTTTCTGTCGGGGAAATGACATACAAAATCGGCAGGAGTGGCATGGGGAAACTCACATGTTGCCACAATACCGGTTGCCATTCCGTTCATACGAGCCAGTTCCATTACCGATACATGCGGAGCGCCTTCACTGTCGACGCCAACATAGCCCGAAACCGTTTTTATACCTGTTGCATAGGCAGTTGAAGTAGGTGCGGAATCAGGAAAGCGGTTATCCACAGAATGTGTTTGAATCATTCCGCAAATGACTGGGTCAACTGCAAGAGGTTTGTTGCTGTTATACCAGCGGGCAAGGGTGATCAGATCCATACTGGTTCCATCGGGGATGAGAAGGATGACATTTTTAATTTCAGGGTTGGTATTCTGGCCATAGGTGTGCATGGCAGTAACTACCAAAACAAAAAGAAGAATGCTTTTCATAACACAGGTTATTGGTATGTACAAAGTTGAGCATCATTTGCAATGTTTACCTGTTAGCAACATGAAGTAATTGTTAAATAAGCAAAAAGCCACCTCACTTTGCAGGAGGTGGCTTTATTGATACCGGTGAATAATATTACTACCGGGAAATGATTTTCACAATTTGTTTGTTTTTGTTTGCGATAACTTCAGCAAAATAAACTCCCTTTTCATTCAAATTGAGAACAAAATCATGATGTCCTGCAGCTCTTCGGTCGTTTACCAGTGTTGAAACCAGTGATCCGGTTGTACTGTATACTTTGATCGAAACAACAGACGATGATTCGAGTTCAATGCTGATTGTAGCAAAGGCATTGAACGGATTTGGATACACCACTGCTTTGATTTTGCTTTCTTCGATTCCCTCAATTGCATCTGGTATATCTTCCGCCCAGTATGATGCTGTAAGTACAGGTGACCCGGTTTCAGGAAGGAAATCGGGTGCATCCAGGTTAAAAGGATCAGCGAGTTCAAGGTCGTCATTTGAAGCAAATACCTGGTTTTCCAACGAGGCTGTGAAGAAGTATATGCTGTCGATGGCGTTATCAGCAAATTTCTTTTTGCAACCTGCCAGGATGGTATTGCTTACTTTAAGGGCTCCACTGGTAGCATTAGCCTGGGAGGCTGTTCCATCAATGAGCAAACCAGTAGAGTAACCAGCGAAGATGGCATTGTAAATATTCAGTTTGGTATTTCGGCGCAGGTGCATGGCTCTTTTGTAATTTGCATTAATAGCAGTGGAAGGCATAACAAGCGGGCCAAAACAGCTGACATTGCTGAATAAAGCCTGTGTAAAGGGAGTTGCATCGGTGCCTGTCCCGTCATTATCTGATTCGAAACTATTTGAACCCGAACCTGCATCGGCAACAGCGGGATCTCTGAGGGAAACGGCAAACTGAACCATGCCGCGGTAGCCGTAGTCGGTATCGAAATCATCGTCCCATCCTCGGAAAGCGATGAGG
Source organism: uncultured Bacteroidales bacterium (assembly GCA_964449015.1). Lineage (GTDB taxonomy): Bacteria > Bacteroidota > Bacteroidia > Bacteroidales > UBA10428 > UBA5072. The sequence goes on along the minus strand of CAYVBH010000015.1, from coordinate 1,510 downwards.
CGTTTGGCATTAACCGCACCGCCAAACCATTCATAAGAATCATCTCCGCAGAATGAAACCTGGATGTTCTCGATAACAGTTTTACTGCCTACACCACCCATGGTGAGACCGTTGATTTCCTTGTCGGGCTGGAAGGCAACGCCCGGAAATTCAATGCGAACATATTTAAGAATACCGGAGGAATCGGCATCATTTGAGCCACCATAAGTAGAAGTCGGACCTCCTTCAATAACCGGATTCACCTTGTTCACCTGAGCTTCACCCAACACAATGATACCGCCCCAGTCGCCGTATGACCGGTTTCCGGGATCCTGGTTGGATGTAAATACGATGGGATTTGTAGCGGTTCCTTCGGCAATCATCTTTGCTCCTTTTTCGATGATGATGGTACCTTTATTGGCTTTGCTTCCACGGATAATGGTTCCGGGCTTAATGGTAAGTGTGGTGCCTGATTTTACGTATACCCATCCATCGAGCAAATAAGCTCCCTGCAATGGTCTGAAATCCGGAGCGTCCAGGTTAAACGGATCAGCTAAACGCAGGTCGTTGTTTGATGCGATTGTGGTATTTTTTTTATCGGAAGCGGTGTAATACTGTTCGTCAAATTCAGCTGCGTAGAAATCATTGCAGCCTGCCATAACAGTATTTACCACATTGAGTGTGCCGTTGTTTGCATTAGCCTGAGAAGCTGAACCATCAATAAGCAAACCGGTGGCATAACCGGCGAACACCGAATTGAATATGCTCAGTCGTGTATTACGGCGCAGGTGCATGGCTCTTTTATAATTGGTATTGATGGTAGTGGCAGGGGTAACCTGAGGTCCGAACATACTAATATTGCTGAATATAGCTTCGGTAACAGGTGTTGCATCGGTTCCGGTTCCGTCATTGTCTGATTCAAATCCGTTTGAGCCTGAACCTGCATCCGCAACAGCAGGGTCTCTTAGTGAAACGGCAAACTGAACCATACCACGATAACCGTAGTCGGTGTCGAAATCATCATCCCATCCGCGGAAAGCAATCAGGTGTTTGGCGTTCACTTTACCGCCGAACCATTCGTAAGAGTCGTCACCGCAGAAAGAAACCTGAATGTAGTCGATTACCGTTTTGCTGCCCACACCACCCATGGTGAGACCATTGATTTCCTTGTCGGGTTGGAAGGCAATACCCGGGAATTCAATACGTACATATTTCAGAATACCTGATGAATCGGCATCATTAGAACCTCCATAGGTAGAAGTTGGACCTCCTTCAATTACAGGATTCACCTTATTCACCTGTGCATCACCCAGCACGATGATACCGCCCCAGTCGCCATAAGATCTGTTTCCGGCATCCTGGTTGGAAGTGAAAATAATAGGATTGGCAGCAGTGCCTTTAGCAATTATTTTAGCGCCTTTTTCAATTATAATGGTTCCCTTATTGGCCTTGCTTCCCCGGATGATAGTACCGGCCTGAATAGTAAGTGTGGTGCCTGATTTTACATATACCCGGCCGTCGAGCAGATATA
>CAYVBH010000014.1:0-25402 GCA_964449015.1 uncultured Bacteroidales bacterium | reverse complement strand
AGGGCTGCCGCTTTTGAACCCCGAATTAAATGGGTAATTTCTACAGGTGGTGCGTATGATAATTATAAAATACCGCCTGCAATAGCCCGTTGGCTTATGGACTTATTTAAAAAATATGCAAGAGAGGGTTCAAATAAAGTTGCTCTAAAAGGGATAGAAAAAGGAGGTATGGAAGCCTGGAGAAACAGCAATATCATGTACATTACCAAAATTGACGTTCCAATGGATGCATTTGAGTACGCATGGCAGATGAATAGTGAAAATTTGCATGCTGATAAAATCAAGCAAGACGTTATGGTGATTACTGGCAGAGATGACCATTTTATTCCATTTAAATTACATGCACCTTTGATAAAATCATTGACAAATGCAAAATCTGTGAATGATATTGTATTTACTAAAAAAGACCATGCAAGTAATCATTGTTCTGTTGGAAATATAAAACTCAGTCTAGATATGATGATAAATTGGCTTGATGAAAAAATAAAAGAAAAATAATGCACGAACGCACAACACGCGGTATAGTTAATTGCCGGTGCGGTGAGTATTCGAGCAGTACAGCTCGTATCATAAGTAGTTGTAACTTGACAGGAAAGTGCTTCGAAATCGGCAACTAATCATACCGCAGGCCGTTTTTAGGCGGCATGCAAAGACAATTACACAGCATATAGCGTCATATAAATTTTGATTAACTTAAAAATAAATAAAATGAAAAGAAAGATTGTTTTACTATTTATTTTTGCTCTCGGAATAGTATTCTCAATACAGATTTATGGACAAATTTCTGTAACAAGTTATTCTATTTATGCTTTTGGTATTAACACAAATCAAAACAAGAAATTAAATTTAGAATTAAAAACATTTACAAATAGATCTTTTGACAATTTATTATTTGAGTTTAATGGATTTTATAATTTTAGGCCTAAAACTTATCATAAAATTTCCATTGGGTTAGGATTAAATGTACAACCATCAAATGGTGATTTTATAAATGCATTTACTATGCCTTTTGATATTGAGATTTATCCACTTCAGGATTTTAAAAGACTATCATTGATTTTTGAGATATGCCCAGAGTATTATATAAATAGTGATGATTTTAATTTGAGAAGTTTGTGGGGGATACGATATAGATTTGGAGATAAATAACGCAAGCCACCTAGCCGGTAACACGACAAGCTAGCGCCCCAAAAACGGCAACTGCGCATATTGGTGAACGTTTTGCGGCATGCAGAAAAAGATAATTACAAACAAACTGATTATAGATTAGATATATGGACAATAAAGTATTACTAGATTCCTTAGATTATGTAATTCGCTCAAGAAAGTCTGTTAGAATTTATTCAAATGAATTTCCCGATAAAGAGATTATGAAAAGGATAATTCAATCAGCAATATATGCACCCTATAGTCGCGCCACTGGATTACCTTATCAAGACATACGTCGGATATTTGTCCTTTCGCAAGATTCAAATAAAATTGAAATAGCAAGAGAATTACTTCTTTCAGAGATGAGTAAAATCTCAATTAAAGTAAATGGACTTTTGCTTTTTCTACCATTTTTAAGGAAAAAACTAGTAACATTTTCTAAAAAAATGCGAACTCAATCAAAATCAGGAATACCATCACTTAAAGATGCAGCATATTATATTATCATAGCAGAGAAGAAAGGATTTCCTCTTCTAGCAAAGCAGTCTATTTCCTTTGCTTTGGAGAATATTTGGTTAAGTACAACTGCTGCGGGATTAGGTTTTCAGTTAATTTCAGAAACTGGGATTATGTCTGGTAACAAACAATTTTGCGATTTACTAGGATTGGAAAAAGGATTATATCAATTAGATGGTTGCGTAATTGGTACTCCTAAAGATACAAGTATCGAATTAAAAGAATTTGATATGGATAAGTTTGTAACTTGGTTGTAATTGGATTAAAATAAAATAAAGCGTGACCGCCAAATACATGGTATAAAAAATTACCGATATAGTAAGTTATTCAAGGTCCTCGCACTTATTAAAATTTGGTGTACCTTGATAAGAAAGCGCTTCGGAATCGGCAACTTTTCATACCACCAACGTTGGCTGCAAGGCTTAATTTGGGATTATGACTATACTCAAAGTACATATGAAGATGAAAAGGACATTAAGAAACTTATTGATTTCATTACTATTGGTAACCAATGTCGGATGCGATCAAATTTCCAAAAGCATTGTACGACAAAAAGTTGACTTTAATGAGAATATTAGCGTGTTTGATGATTTTGTAACTCTTACTAGGGTTGAAAACACTGGCGCATTTCTGAGCCTTGGACATAATTTGCCTCGAATGGCTTATATTATAGTAATGATAATAATACCATTGCTTGTACTTGGATATGCTATATATTATTTAATGACACGAAATTTACTCTCGAAACTTTTTATCTTAGGATTATGTCTAATTGTTGGTGGTGGACTTGGAAACATTATTGACAGAATATTATATGGCTCTGTGACTGATTTTTTGCACTTTAACTTTGTGGTATTTAAAACTGGGATAGTGAATATGGCTGATATTTCAGTTACTGCAGGATTCTTTATTCTAATATGTGAACTATACACTAGTCGACTTAAATTAAATCCAAAGATATCTGAATAAATTAGCCCAGCTGCTAGCAGCGTGTATAAGCCATTGCTGGCCGTGGGTTTACTCCGCTTCGCTTCGTGAGCTCCCTGCGGTCGGTTGCCGGGCCGAGGGGTTGCTATTGTTGGTCCATTTGGCTATCTTTCGGGTAACACGACAAGTGAGCGCTCCGAAGCGGCAACTTCGCATACCGCCGGTCATGTGTGGCATAATAAGACCAAACCAGAAACGGTAGTTTTTAACAAGAGAATCAAATGAATAGAAAGAAACTTTTCATCATTGGATTGATTTCAATTTTGACTGTTAATCAAGGATACTCACAGATTAATTATTCAGTAAAGGCCGAGACCGGATTTCTTAAATATCAATTTAATACGACACAGATTGACCCAGGTCCAAATTGGAAAGGATACTATTTAGACGAAGAAAATGGCGTAGACTTTAATATTGTAAACGGCGTTGACTTCAATAATAAATTATTTGCAGGAATCGGAATCGGATACTTAAATTTTGAGGGGATAAACGGATTGTCAGTATTTTCGGACTTTGAATACTTACCATTAAAAACCAGATTGAGACCTTTGATTAATCTTAAAATCGGATACAGTCATTTATGGAATCAATATGAGAACGGAACAGGTACTGGGCTTGGGGAATTTTGTGCAGGATTAGATTATAGGCTGACTGATAAAATGGATATTTACGTAAAATCAGGATTTACCATGTCACAGCAATCATTGTTAATTCCTATAAGACTTGGTGTTCGATTTAAATGATAAACAAAGAACTACGCCACACAACACGCGGTATAGCCAATATTTCAATCGCTTCGTAAATATTTTTTACCAGATATTTGCATAATCAAGTTTTACAGATTATATTTGTAACCCTTAGGTTACTTTTAGATAATTATGTGTTACATTTAAAACTTTAGATTATGGAAATTTCCCTAATAGAACAATATGACAAATCAAGGTATAACTTGATTAAATGGCTGACCATTGGATGGGCTGCGTGGTTTGGCACATTTATTCTTAAAGACTTAATAGAAGACAAATTTATATTTGTTCAAATTTTGATTGCATTAGCCGGCTTGATTGGATTTATTTTTTTTGTTGTGAATCTGCAAAAATACTTGAGATTAGCTTCGAAGATTAAGTATAGCAGGTTAAACGAAGCACTAAATAATGAATTACATCAAATCTATAAATACAAATCGGTTTTTTGGGGATTCAAAGTTTTATTGGGCACAATTTGTGTTTTTCTTGTAATATCGTTATTTCATCAAATTTCCGCAAAATTGGTTTGTGAGATTACTTTGTATCTGGGAGTATTATCATCATTGATTGCCGGATTAGTATACAATAGAGATTGATATGATTGATTATGAATTACGGAACCAAATAAAGGTTCAGCGTGCGATAAAGAATATAACTCAGGATGAACTTGCAGCAAGGATTGGGGTGACAAGGAAAACCATTAATACAATTGAAAATGGCAAATATGTTCCTTCAACGATTTTGGCAATTAAAATGGCAAGGTTTTTTGAGATTAAGGTTGAGGAATTATTTGAATTAATTGAAAGATAAAATACTGATTACAATACGGATACAATAATATTGAGTTTTACAGGTTTATTAATAACAAAGCTTCACAAATTAGGCCACAACGGAGAACATAACCAATTGCTGATCAGAAATGTGGGGTTGATTTTTCTTTACTTTTGGTAACCTATAATATAGAGCCTGATCAACTCAAAGTCATCCGTTCAACATTGTGCTCAAATAGAAACAGCTAGAAAATAAAATAATCATGAATAAAGTATTGATTTTCATCAGCCTGGCATTGGTTTCACAAAATCTTTTTTGCAAAACTTATTTAACAGGTAAAGTTTTGAATTCAAAAAGCAATTTTGTAGAATTAGAATATTCAGGCAACCGCTCATCAGGAATTCCGAATTTTAATAGCGGCATTTATAACTACTTTGAGTTATTAAATGAAGAAAATGAATTCTGCTTTGAATTAAATGATGTATCAACAACCACCTTTTATTCATTAGTTTTTCATGATGTTAACGAATATAAAATTATTTTAAATCCAGGTGACAGCTTGAATTTATTTGTAGATTTAAACGATGCTCCAAATACCTTTATAGTCAATGGTAAAGGTTCCGGAATGTCTAATTTCCATTTTGCAATGGAACTTACCTTTCTTGATGAATGGCCAAAACTGGAGATTGACAGCATAATTCCTTATTATCTGCATGAACAGGAAAAATATCTTCACTTGTTAAATTGCTTCAATACCTCATCTTATGAAAATAAATTTGATTTACCAAAATATAAAGTTGATGATATAAACAGGATATTGAATCAGACAGTATTAAATGATTATGAAAAAAGAGTTATGAGAAACCGCATAAAGGCCATAACATTAACTCAAATCGACCAAAAAACTCCAGCTGAAATAAAACTAAGAAAAGTGAAATTATATCTTCAATTATATGATGATATGAATTTACTGGATACGGTGAGTTTAAATGATGGTTTTTATGCCGGTTGTATTGAGGATTATATAGTTTTATCGTGTTTCAATGATATTGAAAATAAAGACACCATATCGTTACATAATGCTCGTGAGTACTACCGCAAAAATAGAATCAGAAAAATATTCAAATTATTAAATGGGGAGGTTTTGCAAAAATATATCGCAGACGAATTATATGACATGTTATTATACAGTGCACTTGATTATGACATTTTTAAGGAATGTTATTTGGAGTATGATAAGAAGTTTATAGACCCATTTTACAGAAAACCTATTGATAATTTTAATCAGATATATAAAACCTCTTTGGAGGATGACAAATATTTAATGGACTCTCCCGGGAAACAAATTAATGATTCTTCAATAATTAAATTACTGGAATCATTCAAAGGCAAAAAAACATATCTCGTTGTTTGGGGTGTAGGAGGTAGTTTTTCTATGTGCCCATTATCGAAATTAGGATTGTTGAATAAGCTTAAAGCTCAAAATCCGGATATAAGATTTGTTGCATTATGTTTTGATGAAATAAAACAGAAACGTGATTGGGCTGCAGCAGTAATACAGCATAATTGGGATTGGGAGCATTATTTTTATGCTGATGGTAAAAACATGGATTTTATTGAAAAATATAAACTAAAGGATGTTTTTCAAACTTGTACTGAGGAAATGTATTACCTGATAAATGAGAATGGAGAAATTGAGATAAATAATGGAGATAAAGTAATTACAAGACTTAAATAGTAAAAAGCCATATCCTGCTGACTAAAATTGGCAATACTTTGGGTGAAAGTTTATGAAAGATTTCCTTATTGGGAATGGTGGAGTAAAATTTTGTAAATTAGGTATCTAAACCTAAATATTATGAAATCAAAAACGGACATGCATAACAAGTGGTATACTAAATTATTCGGTTAAGACATATGAACTTTGTTATTCCCATCGGCCTGTTCGGTCGGTTGCTGTGCTTTTTGGTTGATAATGTATGTTGATTGCAGACTAAGAAGTATTTATTATATTTGAAATAACTAATAAATTACCTACTATGAAAAAAGTATGGATAAGCGTGCCAATTGTATTAGCAGTGCTGATTAGCTGCAAAAATACTCCTACAGAAAGCAGCAATACTTCCACAGATACTATTAAAAACACTCCTGAGATTACAAGAGGAGATGAATGTTCTGTAAAAGTTTCAGGTGTTGAGTTTACCAAATCGCTAAATGGGGCAAATGCCACAGCCACTGTTGACGGTGATAAACTGATTCTTAGAAGCAATGCGAAATGTGATAATTTCAACGACCCTGATGGAAAACTTTCTAACAGCACAGCACCTGTATTGCTGACAAAAGTAGATAATACCGAACCTTTTACTTTCACAGCTATAATTACTCCCACATTTACCGACACCTATGACGCAGGAACAATGTATATATATTTGAACCCGAAGTTGTGGTTTAAATTTGCTTTCGAGAGAGATGAGCTTATGAGAACCCGTATTGTGACTGTCAGAACGATTGAAACATCGGACGATAATAACCATGATGTGATTAATAATGCAAGTGTGTATATGAAAATTTCTTCGGACGTACAGACTATTGGCTTCTATTATTCACTGAATAAAGAAAACTGGCAACTGGTTCGCTTGTTTAAAAACGATTATCCTGCCGAAATATGGGTTGGATTGAGCGCTCAATCGCCCATAGGTAATGGAACCAGTGTGACATTTGAAGAATGTTCAATGACCCAAAGTAGTATTGCTGATTTTAGAATGGGTAATTGACAAAGCCCAATTACTAAATGCTAACTCTGATTTAAAACAATACTATTCCAATTACACAAGCTGACTGACCAATCAACAGAGATTGACTTGGAAAACCGTACGTCCCTGCTGATGTGAGGAATTCGTACGGTCCTGTTTATCTATATAATATCCTGTAATTGCTTAGCCAGTTCGTTAGGCCTTTCTGATCCATCAAAATATTATAACCCAAGTCCGATTCGTATTGACGGAAATGATGAACTGCCTGAGAAATACCATTGAGGAGTTATCGACACATATTTTCCGATTTTCCAATTAAAACCAAATCGAAAGGTATTGTTTTCAAACATGTTGCCGTGTTTGATGATTAGGTAACCAAATTCTACGCCCAACCAATTTGAATTTTTAGCTGTCTTTGATGAATTATGACGATAGCCAATATTGGCAAAAGCATTGTATTTAATTTTTGAATCATCATTAAAATCATCTTCAACATCATGATGATTGGCTATAATGCGCATTGATAAATTGTACATCTGTTTATAGTAAGTGTTGAACAAAATACCCTGTGCAACCTGATTCCCAGATTTACAATGTTTTATTACGTCCTTGACTTCCAATTTTTATTTGTTTTGGCTGTTTAATTCTAATAACCCTATTTTTTGATTTGAAGTTGCCTGAGCAAATAAATAAAATTATTTTTGATCGATTTATAATAAAATTCAAATTGAATATAGTAAATCCAATACTTCCGGGTTTTAATCCTGACGTGTCCATTTTAAGAGTGGGAGACAATTTTTATTTAGCTACTTCAATATTTGTAACGACAGACAGTGAAGTCGGCAGCACTCCGCCAATGGCCATATTGCCAATCGCCAGCATAAAAAATCACTCAAAATAAGATAATATGAAAAACACATTCATTCTAATATCATTATTTGCATTGATGATATCTTCATGTGGCCAGAACCAGGATACTAACAAGAAAGTTACACGGATTTTTGATTTCGAGGATATCTTAACCATTGATCAGGAGAAGCATCTAAATTCCATTATTTCTAAGTATCAAAGAAAAACAGCCAACGAGATTATTATACTGACTTCAAAAGATTTTGGGGAATATGAGGATGCCATTCAATATGCTGCAGGTATTGGAAATGAGCATGAAGTATTGAGAGAAGGAAAAAATAATGGTTTGGTTATATTTGTAAGTAAAGAATTGAAACAAACCTCGTTAGCCACCGGATATGGGACTGAAAAATCTCTCAAAGATGAAATCAGCAAGCAAATCATAGACTCTTGTATGATACCACTATTCAAAGAGGATAAGTACTTCGATGGCATAAAGCTTGCAGTTGAGGAATCTATTAAGAACTGGAAATAGAAATGCAATTTATGCGTTGAAAGCCGGAAAAATCATCAAGGCCTTTCCCGAATTAACCGGAAAAGACTTCTTAACAATCGAAAAAGAATACATGAAACATATTGAAAAGTTCAACTAACTTAACCGGCACCTGCATGCAAAGGTAACCGATGTACAATTGGCATATTGACCTGTACAAAATGGAAATAATAGTACACCATAAAATCTCGGATCTGTATAAAACACTTAATTTACCTGTTGAGCAGGAAATAGATTTTACCATACTAAGCATTCCGGATATTCATCCTCAGATTCCGTTCATATCGCCCAGGCTGCGTGCAGATTACTTTTCATTCATTCTAACAAAAGCCGGATCAGGAATTTATTACCTGGATGACAACAAATTTCCCTTCAACTCCGGAACGTTTTACTTTACCAATCCGGGACATGTCAAATCATATGAATTGCACGAATCAAAGGAGGCCTATATTATAGCCTTATCTGATAACTTTCTGAGGGAAAACGTCAATACTGAAATCTTCGGTGAATTCCCTTTCTTACTGGCTGAAATGGCCCCTCCTGTAAAGCTGACGCAAGATGTCTTCGATGAGTTCTATATGCTCTACAATCAAATTCTAGGCGAATTTAAAAGGGATTCCGGGTATAAAAACAAAATTCTGGGAAACCTCTTTACCGTATTGCTGCTTAAAATCAAAGAGAAGTTCTGGTTGAACTACAATCCGATAGAAGAAGGAAACAGAAATTCCCATATTGTCAAGTCATTCAAACAATTGTTAGAATCGGAATTCAGGAAAGTCATTGACAGAGATCCAGACGGAAGCAAATTGCAGGCCCAGTATTTAGCCGAAAAATTGAATCTGCATCCCAATTACCTGAATTCAGTGATCAGAAGCAAAACAGGCCGGACTGTGAATGACTGGATATCCGGACAAACCTTGGTTGCAGCCAAAAATCTGTTGTTGAGTACCTCTTTATCATCTAAGGAGATTGCCGATAAATTAGGCTTCAGTGAACCCACTCATTTCAGCCGGTTTTTTAAAAAACATACCCGGCTTTCGCCGGGCTCATTCCGAAAATCGAATGAATAAATGACCAATCTTTGAAATTGGTCATTTTTCGTTTGATAGAGGTTGCCTATAATCGGCCTTTATTCCTCAATTTCGTATTGAAAAAATAATCAAGGAGGTCATTATGCCAACCATCTCAATTGCACTGGATCAAACAAGCGAAGAGAAAAAGAAACTGTTGATCGAAAAGCTCACAAAAACAGCAGCCGAAATTACAGGGTATCCGCCTGAATTCTTTTTTGTTTATGTGCAGGAGCACCCGGCAGAAAATATCGGAGTCGGCGGCAAAACCCTAAAAGAAATGAGAAGTCAAAAATAGTTTTGTTTAAAAAAACAACCTATGAAAAAAAGAAAAATTGGAAACAGCGATTTGCAGGTGTTCCCAATCGGACTGGGCACCATGGGAATGTCTGAATTTTACGGAGAAACCAACGAAGAACAGTCGATCAACACCATTCATAAGGCCCTTGAGCTTGGGGTTGATTTTTTTGACACAGCCGATATGTATGGCAGCGGACGCAATGAAGAATTGCTCGGCAAAGCTTTAAAAGGCAGATTTAATAAAATTACGCTTGCCACCAAGTTTGCGATGCAGAGGGGACCAAACGGTGAATTTCTGGGGATTAACTGCAAACCCGAATATGTAAAACAAGCCTGTGAAGCTAGTTTAAAAAGGCTGGGAATCGATACAATTGATTTGTACTATTGCCACAGGGTTGACCCTGAAACGCCAATTGAAGACACCGTAGGTGCCATGGCCAAACTGGTAAAAGAAGGAAAGGTCAGGCACCTCGGCCTGTGTGAAGTCAAGGGTGAAACACTCAAAAGAGCATTTACTGTTCATCCCATTTCGGCTGTTCAGTCTGAATATTCAATCTGGACCAGGGACATTGAAGAAGTAAATCTGAGAGCATGCCGTGAATTGGGTGTTTCCACTGTTGCTTACAGTCCGCTTGGAAGGGGAATATTAACCGGTAAATTCAATAAAATTGATGATCCGAATGATTACAGGTTTCATCTGCCAAGAATGCAGGCGGAGAATTTTGAATCGAATAAAAAGATAGTGGCGATAGTTGAAGAAATTGCATCATCAAAAAACGCAAAGGCTTCCCAGGTTGCACTAGCCTGGGTTCTTGCAAAGGGTGATGACATCATTCCCATTCCCGGTACAAAAAGGGTGCAATATCTGATTGAGAACCTGGAGGCCCTGAAAATCGAATTGAGTGCTGGCGAAATCAGGGAGTTGGATAAACTGTACCAGCTAGTAAAGGGAGATCGTTACGATCAATACTCCATGACCAGTACGCTGCAGTAAGACACCTATAGAGCAATATATGAGTTAGCCGGAGAAAAAGAAACCCAATCTGAAATTTTAGAATGGGTTTCTGAATATTTTCTACATTTGTGTATGAAAACCGGTCTGCTTTATAGTTTATTGGCAATAATTACTTTGTTAATTGTTTCCTCGGAATTAAAGGAAAGGAAACAGGTATCGGATGTTACCTCCACCTGCCGGCTCATTGACACCAGTATACAAAGCGATTGTGTAATTGTTGCCTGTAGCAATTCTTTAAAAAAGCTGAATCCTGAATTGGTCAGATTTCGAATCGTTCATGAAAGGATACTCCGGCAGGCCTTTGATCAAAAAATACAACTCTCCATAAATAAACAACGGTTACGACGATCCAGGCCGGAAAATTTTCAGGGTATAAAACCAGATGCCCGGATAATCTATAACTACTCCACAGAAAAGGAAGACCATCATCACCTCTTGTAATAAATAAAGTGCTTTAGAAAAAGCCTTCTTATTGTTTTCTTTTATTTATTATTAAAATCAGAGGTTATGATTTATCATTATATACAGTCATTTCTGAGAACTGTTAAAAAGAATCGTTTCTTTTACGCCATCAACCTGATCGGATTCTTAACAGGGTTTCTCGTACTTGCAATTATTTCAACTTATGTTTTTCAGGAGATCAGCTTTGACAAATTTCACAAAAATGCCAATAGTATATACCGCATCCATTCAGGTGGCTACGGTGTGACTCCGCTTTGCTTCGGAGAAAAGCTAAAAGATCAGCTTCCTGAAATATCGGGAATCGTCAGGTTTAGCACGGGTAATTTGAACCTTGTGCAACAAGGTAAGCATATCGGTATCGATCATATTTTCTATACAGACAAAGATGTTTTTAAAGTTTTCTCATTCAAGCTTTTGTCGGGTGATGTAAATACCGTTCTGAATAATCCGTTTTCAATGGTCATCAGCCAGTCAGCAGCCGGGAAAATATTCGGAGAACATTTTCCTGTCGGCGAATCCATTCGGGATGTTAAAGGCAATATTTACCAGATAACCGGTGTAATGGAAGATATTCCCTATAATTCCCATATTCAGGCTGACGCATTTATTTCGATTGAAACACTGCACTATATTGGAGAAGAAGACGAATTCGACTGCGGTAACTGGAGTAACCTGACTTATTTAAGTTTGTCCGAAAAATCCGACTTCCGGGAAACAGAAAACAAGCTGAATGTGATCCTTCATGATTCCAGAATGAACAACATGCCTTTGAAACTGCAGCGACTTAACCGGGTTTATTTCGACTATGATCACAACAAATTCGACGGATGCCGGCATGGAAATTTACAGACGCTTTTGATATATGCGTCAATTTCCATTTTTATTCTGTTCATTGTTATCATAAATTATCTCAATCTCTTTGCAGCAATCTCCGGAGCAAGAGTAAAGGAAATTGCCATTAGAAAAATTAACGGGGCAATGAGTTCCCAGATAGTTAAACAAATTGCGTCGGAATCGCTTTTGGCTGTGTTAATCTCATTTAGCGCAGCTTTGTTAATTATTGAATTCTTGCTGCCCCAACTAAGCAACCTGCTTAGTATAAATATTCAAGGATCATCGCATAACTGGTGGTTATACGCCTGGTATTTCGCTGGTATTGTCATCATTGGGCTGACCATCGGTTTGTTATTAGGATTTTCCCTTTCCAGAGTAGCAGAGGTAAATGCCTTCAAAAAAGAACTATTTTACAGTAATCGTGGATTTCAGCGAAAAATACTTCTCCTGGTTCAATTGACCGTTGTTGCTGTTCTTTTAAACTCAACTTTTATTATAAAGAACCAAATCGACTTTTTGTCAAGTAAAAATTTGGGAATCAACACAGAAAATGTAGTGTGTGTCAACCTGGACAGCATGCTGATGAATAAACCAATCTTATTGAAAGGTATGTTATCAGGTTACCCCGACATACAGTCGGTATCATTCTCGAACAGCCTGATCGGGGATGATTTCTCCAAAGCGCCATTTGGCAAGGAGGAAAACAGCAAGCTTTGTTGTTTCTATTCCATTGATGCTGATTATTGTTCTTTGTATGGTATTAAAACTACGTCAGGCAAAGATTTCTCAAAGGATACAAATGCCGGTCTTGCCAAATGCTGCCTGATCAATGAGACGGCCTGCAGGGAATTGGGTTTTACCGATCCAACAGGTGAAATTATTAACGGCAAGGAAGTAATCGGAGTTGTAGCTGATTTCAACTACAGTTCTTTGTACAATAAAATTGAACCGTTAATTATTCAATACAGCAACACCGGAAACATGCTGCAGATTCGGATTTCACCGGAAAACCAAAAAGAGACGATCAGTTTCATTGAAAAAACATGTACACAGATATCGCCCGGTTTTGAATCAAATTTATTATTTCTGGATGTGCGAATGAAGGATTTGTATCAAGCTGAGTTTGATTTGAAACGCAGCTTTGAAACCTATTCATTAATTGCCTTGATTATTTCGCTGTTAGGTCTTTTGGGACTGACCCTGTTTACAGTAAAGAAGAAAATCAAGGAAGTTGGCATCAGAAAACTGTTTGGGGCAAAACCGGTTGATACAATCAGGTTACTACTCCGTGAGCAAATAGTGATTGTAATTGCTGCCAATATGTTGGCCATACCTGTTACCATGCTGCTCATGAATAAATGGTTGGATCATTTTCCATTCAGGATTGGCACAGGGTTCCTTATATATTTGGAAACATTAATTATTATATTGATTTTTACAGTATTATCAGTAATAACTATAATATTAAGAACACATCGGCATAGCCTGGTTGAAACCTTTAAATGCGAATAACGAAATTATTCTTATTAGCACCCATTCTAAAAATGAAATACGGCCGGGAACTTGTCGAAATAATTGCCCGGGATTCCTGGATGATGGAAAGAATGGAGATCGTCAGGAGCCTGGAATTATATGATAGCTGGATTGGTGCCGGATTTGTGCGCAACAAAGTATGGGATGTGAAACATGGTAAAGACCGGAGCCAGCTCAACGACCTGGATGTGATTTATTTCGACAAAACCAGGAATTCTGAAAATGATGACCTGGTCATTGAAAACAGGCTTAAAGAAATAGATCCGGGCGTTAACTGGTCGGTAAAGAACCAGGCCCGAATGCATGTAAAGAATAGCCATTTGCCCTATGAAGATTGCTGTGATGCGTTATCGTGGTGGCCTGAAACGGCAACAGCAGTAGCCGTGCGGTTATCAGATAAAGGGCGGATTGAATACATTGCACCTTACGGGCTTGAAGATTTATTTCAACTGGTTGTAAGACCCACACCTAAGGCTGATCCGGGAATATATGCAAACCGGATTGAGCAAAAGCAATGGGGAAAAAGGTGGGAGCAGTTGTATATCCAAACTATCTGATGTATATAAAAGCATTCCAAACAACTCAATTTCAATGAGCAGGTTGATCATGATTCGCACACTTTATGGAAACTTTACCTACCTTAGATTGGTTCATTGAATTGTTCAGGCAAGATGTCAGACAACAAGTTATACACTATGCCATATGAAAACAAGTAAGCTTATCTTGTTATTGGCAGCCTTTTATTCAATATCTTATGGCCAATTATTGAAAACAGGTAATTCCTGGAGCTATTTGGAAATAAGAATTCCTACATGTGAAAAGAGCACACAATGTGAAGGAAAGTTCTTTACCAATTACAATTACCAAATCGGTGGTGACACATTAATCAATAATAAGCTATATAAGATTGTAATAGAAACGGCTTTCAGGAATAACGAATCGAATCCTGTATACTATAATAAGGGATTCCTGCGTGAAGATGTAAGCAATAAAAAGATATACAGTCAGTTATCTTATATGGATGATACCACTGAAGTCATATTGTATGATTTTGCAATTAAAAAAGACTCCATTTTCAATTCGACTTATGAAAAACTTTACCATTTACCTGGTGGTGTAACCAGAGTTAAAAGTACTTATTACAGCGCACAGGTTTTGGATATAGACAGTGTCTTGTTTTATGGGATTAAAAGACTGCGGATTAAATTACTGGATTTTCGCATCAACAAAATTACGAATAGTCCGATTAAGGATACTGTCGAATGGATAGAAGGAATCGGATCCAATAAAGGGTTACTTGATTATGTGCAAGGTGATTATACACTGTTGTGTTTTAGTCAGGATGAGGAATTAAAGTATGTAAATGATTATGGACTTGATTGCAAATATGCAGGCCCGACAGACAAAATAGAAGATCATGAACTAAAAGAGATCAGTATTTATCCCAATCCATTAAAAGGCGAACCACTTCATTTTGTAAGTACAGATTTGATCAATTGCATTCAAATATATGATATGACCAGTGAATTATTGGGACAATATTTCGCTAAAAACACGCATTATCAGCTTGAATTGAATCACCTGAAAAGCGGTTTATATATCATTCAGGCAGATCATTACTTCTTTAAGCTCATTATCGAATGAAATTATCCGAAGTATGCTGACTGGTATCTGGATGAAATTTTATTTATTTTTAAATTATAATCCTTTTAACCGATTATTATGAAAACACCTCGTCACAAATCAGAAATAATCATATTGCTCTCCTTCATACTTTTTTTATTATCAAAACAGGTCCATTCCCAGGAGGATATTGACGTTGGCCAGACGGGATGGGATGTAAAACGTCCGGTAATGGCAGCTGCCTGCGAAAGCGGATGCCCGTGGGGAGAACTGGGCGTATTTGCGCAGGAGGCGATGAAACCCTATGGATATTCCATTATTCTTTGCCGAAACTGCAACCGCTCCTATGGCCCGGGATTGGTTTCGAAGAATTCTTATCCTCCACCACTGGACGAAATTAACCTGCATGACGGAGTTAATACCAGAATAAACGCACAGGTTGATTTTGGCGTTACATCCAGCTCCATGCTCAGCGCGGCCTATCACAAATCGCTGGCTGGTGGCGGGTCCTATAAAAACTTACGTTTGATTGCAAAGCTTGAAGATCCGTTTTATTTTTTAGTAGCTGTTAAAAAAGAATCCGGAATCAAAGACTTCAAACAAATTAAGGAACAAAAATTACCTGTGCGGATTGCAGGTAGCGACGGAAACATGATGGCAATCCTTAAATATTATGGCATATCACCGGATGATATTCAACTATGGGGGGGCAAGATGGGTGTTTCGACAGGTGAGGCCATTAAGGGAGATTTTGATATTTTATCGGGTTTCCTGGCAAGTCCTGCCATGAATCCCGAATCACACGAATGGACTATCATTAGTCAGAAATTTGATTTGTATTTTATACAACTACCCGATGATTTGTTGCAAATCATTAAGGAACAAAATGTAGATGCTGAGCTGGTCACGGCCCATAATAGTTTGTTAAGAGGAGTAGATCGAAGGATCAAAACAGTTGGCCGTTCGGGGGAAGCATTTTTTATCCGTGATGATGCTCCCGACCAGGCTGCATACGACCTGGCTAAAGCCATCGACGAGAATCACGGAGCACTTAAATGGTTCATCAGGATATATACATACGATATTAGAACTGTATGGCAAAATTTTGGAGTTCCGTTACATCCGGGAGCTGAGAAATACTATCGTGAGGTAGGTTATTTAAAAGATTAAAATGACCAAATTTCAATAAAAAAGAGGTAGTCTCAAAAGGCTGTTTAGGTAAAAACGTCATTGCGAACGAAGTGAAGCAATCTATTGCAAATGAGCAGATTGCTTCGGTCGTACCTCCCTCGCAATGACAAATCGCAAGCCTTTTAAGACAACCTCTTTTTGTAAAGGAGTAATAGCAACTCTTGTTATTTCTTCAGAATTTTTTTCATAACCGTGTCCTTATCCAGTTTTTTGGTGCAGAAGAACCAGTCGTAGCAGGTCATTTCGCCCTTGCTTTCCATACGTTCCTTGGCCACACCACATGAACCGGCGGTTGGAACAATAACATCGTCGCCCGGGTGCCAGTCGGCAGGTGTTGCCACCCCAAATTCATCAGCAGTCTGCAACGCTAAAAGCACCCTGTAAAGCTCATCGAAATTCCGGCCCAGGCTCAACGGATAATAAATGATGGTACGGATGACACCCTTGGGATCAACAAAAAATACAGCCCTTACGGCTTTTGTTGAACTCTCACCGGGTTGTATCATGCCGTATTTTTTTGCTACTTCCATGGTGATGTCTTCAATAAGCGGGAATTTCACTTCAACATCTTTCATGCCTTTGTACTGGATTTTCTCCTTGATGGTGCGCAGCCAGGCAATGTGGCTGTATAGGCCGTCAACAGAAAGTCCCACCAGCTTGCAATTGGCTTCGGCAAATTTCGATTCCATACTGGCAAACGTCATGAATTCAGAAGTGCACACTGGTGTAAAATCGGCAGGGTGGCTGAAAAGAATCACCCAGCTGCCTTTATAATCGCCGGGGAATTTGATGTTTCCCTGAGTGGTAACTGCTTCGAATTCCGGTGCCTTTTCACCGATACGCGGTAAGGTGATCACTTTTACTTCTTCCATAGGTAATTGTTTTTGTTAATTATTTGAAAATTGTTTTGATTTTTCTTCATCAGAAAACCTGCCGTTAATCTGCAGCTTGATGTCTTTGATGGTAAAACCCGGAATGGCTTTTTTTCTGAAATAGTTTTCCAGGTATGTGTTCAGTTCATCATCCCGGTAATCCTCAATGCGGCTGGATTCAGTGCAGTACAAATGATGATGGTCATCGAGCTCAGCTTCGTATCGCATGACATCCCTGTCGGTTTTCACCTTCCTGATCAGCTCATTTTCAACCAGGGCTTCCAGCACTTTATAAACCGTGCCGGTGGCAATATTCGGATAGTTGCTACGGATGTATTCTATAATGACATCTGCCGTGGGATGGTTATGAAGAACCATGATGGCTTCAAGAATGGCCATTCGCTGGGGTGTTACTTTCAACCCCTTCCCTGCCAGCTTTTCCCGAATTTCCGCCTTTTTCATTACGAATATTTATTTATAAAGAATTATTCTCTTTTAATACTAAACAAATTTACAAAAACTTTTGTTCAAGTGCAAAAACTATGCGGGTAATTTTGTGTAAAAGAAAAGACCTCTTCAACACATGAAGAGGTCTTTTCTTTCCTGCATGTTGTATATATCCTGCTGATGACAGATAAAAGCGTCAACAGGAAAAAATCGTCAAATCACGCCCTGGTCGATCATAGAATTGGCAACCTTGAGGAAGCCGGCTACATTGGCTCCTTTTACATAGTCAATATAGCCGTCAATACGGGTGCCCTGGGTAACGCATGACTCGTGTATGGCTTTCATGATCTCATGGAGTCGCTTATCCACTTCATCCGCTGCCCAGCGCAGCTTCATAGCATTTTGCGACATTTCCAGTCCCGACACTGCCACGCCGCCTGCATTTGCAGCCTTTCCGGGAGCAAACAACAGACCCTTGTTCTGGAAAATTTCAATAGCTTTGGGTACGCAGGGCATGTTTGCTACTTCGCATACGCATTGGCAGCCACTGTTCACCAGGCTAATGGCATCTTTTTCATCGAGTTCATTTTGTGTGGCGCAGGGCATGGCGATATCACACTTCACCTCCCAGGGATGCCTGTCCTTTACAAAAACTGCACTTTTGAACTTGCGGGCATAGGGTTCAATGATATCATCATTGGAAAGCCTGAGTTCAAGCATATAATCGATTTTTTCTCCCGAAACACCTGCTTCGTCATAAACATAGCCATCGGGACCAGACAGGGTAACTACTTTGGCACCCAATTCATTCAGTTTTTTGGTAGCACCCCAGGCCACGTTGCCAAATCCTGAAACAGCTACTCTTTTACCTGCCAGTTTCTCATTGCGGGTTCCCATCATTTCCTGTACAAAGTAAACAGCGCCGAATCCTGTGGCTTCCGGCCGGATCAGGCTTCCGCCCCAGTTGATTCCCTTGCCCGTG
This sequence comes from uncultured Bacteroidales bacterium, assembly GCA_964449015.1. Lineage (GTDB taxonomy): Bacteria > Bacteroidota > Bacteroidia > Bacteroidales > UBA10428 > UBA5072. Next base: position 6,749 of record CAYVBH010000014.1, on the reverse strand, counting down.
AGAACGCCTGTGTTTGTGTTGGTGAGTTTCTTATACATGCCGTACAAATAGCCAATTTCACGAGCACCCACGCCGATATCTCCGGCCGGAACATCTGTTTCGGGTCCGATAACCTTCCACAGCTCAAGCATAAAAGATTGGCAGAAGCGCATAATTTCAGCATTCGACCGGCCTTTCGGCTGGAAATCGGATCCGCCCTTCCCACCCCCCATGGGAAGTGTAGTAAGGCTGTTTTTGAATATCTGTTCGAATCCAAGGAATTTCAAAATACTCAGGTTCACACTGGGGTGAAACCGCAGACCTCCTTTATAGGGTCCGATCGCATTGTTGAACTGAATCCGGTAACCGCGGTTCACATGCACATTGCCTTCATCATCCATCCAGGGAACTTTAAAGGTCAGCACCCTGTCGGGTTCCACAAGCCGTTCCACAATTCCGGCCTTCTCGAAGTGGGGGTTGCGGTTATACACATCAACAATAGAATCGAGAACTTCACGTACAGCTTGCAGGTACTCTATTTCACCCGGATTTCTTTGTTCCAGGTTCTGAATGATCCGATTAACTTCCATGATTCAAGTTTTAGTAATAGTTAAAGTTGATCAATAATAATTAACTATACCATGATAAAATTCAAGTATTTACCTTACTTTTCTCAGGAGTGTGGGCTATAGGCTATAGGCTTTAGGCTTTAGGCCAGTTGCTCTTGATTCTTGGTTCTTGGATCTTGGATCTTAGATCTTAGATCTTAGATCTTAGATCTAATACACCCTTTTCCCCGTTTTCACCAATTCCAGAATTTCTTCGCGTGTTGGAATAGAAGCAATGGCTCCCGGCCTGGATGCGGAAATTGAAGCAGCCGCATTGGCAAACAATACGGCCTCATAGAAGTTTTTCCCTTCAGACAGTGCAACAACAAGAGATCCGTTAAATACATCGCTTACAACCGATGTATCCACAGAGTTCATTTCAAAACCCGGCACATGCTCGGCTCCGCCATTGTCGATTACCATGGCTCCTTTTGATCGAAGTGTAATGATCACCCGGTTAAGTCCTCTTTCAAGCAGTATCCTTCCGGCGAGTTCTGCCGAACGTTCATCGGTAATGGTAATACCTGTAAGGATTTCAGCCTGTGAGGCATTTGGGGTAAGGATGGAAATGGATTTGAGCAGCTCATCGCTGACAGGAAGTGCCGGTGCGGGATTAAGAATAACACGGGCGCCGGAGGAGCGGGCCAGGTCAGCCGCAAACCTGATGGTCTCAACAGGTATGTCCAGCTGAAGTAACAGGATATCACCCGAATTGATGACCAGTTGGGCATGCAACAGATCTTTCTCAGACAAATTCGCATTGGCACCCTGGGTTATCGTAATTCCGCTGTTACCTGCGGCATCCACAATGATCGAAGAAATCCCGGAAGCCAGTTTTTTGTCGCGTATAACGTTCGTGGTATTGATGTTGTTCTGTTGCAGTACTTCAATCAATTGCTCACCGAAAAGATCGTTTCCGGTGCGGCAGATAAAAACCACCTCACCACCGGCTCTGGCAGCTGCAATAGCCTGGTTGACACCCCTGCCGCCAGGTGACATGTTAAATGAAGTGCCCATTACGGTTTCACCTTTGCCGGGAATTACCGGAGCCCTAAATATCATTTCCGTAGTTGAACTGCCAATTACCAGTATATTCATAGCTGCTATTCTTACTTATTCAAATATACAATATAAGAGGATTAAATAATAATCCGGAAAGATGAATATATGAACAATTGGGGCAGGATAATCTGACAGGAATTGAGACTGTTTGCAGTCGGGAAGCCTGTAGCGGGGAAACACGATCCATACTCCGGGTTAGTTCACCGGAAAGAACATCTCGTTGACCAGGGTAAGCATTTCAGAACCATCTACATGATGGTCAATAACTGCATCACAACCGCAGAAATAGCACCTGGCATGCCTTTCCTGGCTATCGCATCCGGCAATAGCAATGATGCGCAATCCCGGCCACAGCAGTTTCATTTTCTTGACTGATCTGCAGTTCTCATTGCCGGGAATGCTGTTGTTGATGAGCAGCAAATCAAACATGGTTACCTCGCTCAGCATGTCATAAGCCTCCTGTAATGACACGGCCCTGATCAGGCAAGCCTGTGCATCGGCCAGCATCTCATGAAAAAACAGGTAATTCGCATAGTCATCTTCCACAATAAGGATTTTCTTGCCACGCCAGTTAAAACCATGCGGAGGCACATCAGTTTTTCTGTCCATCGTAAATCGGGTGTCGGTTATATTCATCATGGGTTAATTACCCTGTGGTTTATCTTATATTAATACCTCCAAACCAGAGAATGTAACACCTGGTTTGGTGTTTTTTTTCGCTCCGTTAAAATTTACGTGTGATTGCATGTCATCAAAGCCCAACTATTGTTACATTTGATATGCACTTAAAAAAATGTTAATGAACTCTTCGCGTTTACTCCCGGTTTTGTTTGCCAACCTGATGCTGTTTGCCGGTGTTCATGCCCAGCACTTTGTTTATAAGGCAGGCTATTTCGGTTTTTTTGACAACAGGGAATATTTTAACCGGTATGTGAACGACCAGACCATTTTTGGATCAAGGTTATCAGGTGAGCTGGGTTATTCATTTGATGAAAACAACCGCATCATGGCCGGCGCTGATTACCTGTATGAGTTCGGCAGCAAGGGAGAATGGATTGCACCTGATGTAATTGCATATTATCAGGGCCATAGCAAACATTTTGGGATTTACCTGGGAGCTTTTCCCCGGCAGGGTAATATCAGTATGCCCCTGGCACTGATGTCCGACACTTTACAGTATTACCGGCCCGTGGTTGAAGGCATTCTGATTGATTTTAAAACCGCCCGTTTCAGGCATAACATATGGATCGACTGGACCAGCCGGCAGTCAACAACAAAAAGAGAGACTTTCCTACTGGGCTTCTCAGGCCATTATCAGAAAGGCATATTCCTATACCAGCACCATTTTGTAATGACGCATCTGGCCCATGCCCTGGAACACACATCCGACGAGAGAATAAGGGATAACGCAGGATATTCAATTACACCGGGCCTTGACCTGACTCGCTTGTCAGGTTTGGATTCGCTCACAATTTACGCCGGTGTGCTGGGTTCCTACGACCGGCTCAGAGGTATTTATGATTTCCGCTTCCCTGTTGGCATTTATGGTGAAGTGGAGGCGCTGTACAAACGTTTTGGGATTCACGGGGTAATTTATTCCGGCGATAACCAGTTCATTACATCAGGAGATGGTTTATACAAGGCATCGTTTTATAGCCGGGCCGATTTGTTTTACCAGGCCTCAACACCATCCATACAGGGAAAAGTGCAATGCTCGTTCCACTTCCTTCCCGAAGTAGTTGACTTGTCCATGTCTCTGGTAATCAGGGCTCAATTGGAAGGGCTGTTCCGGAATCGCCAGCCTAACTGACTAAAGGCCCGTCTGCGCCTGATGAAATAATCAAATACAATGCTCCCCGGGTAAATTGCCAGAATCTTTCCGGTGCGGATGGTTCCTTTGAGTTGTCTCCTCATTTGAATCAGGAGTGGTATACGACGTTGAAAAGCCAGGTGTGCCCTTACCACTGCCACAAAAAAACTGCCGGAGCCATTCAACAGGTAAACAATGGCCGACATGCCGTCGAGCAGCATCCGCAAGAGAATTACAGGCAGCAACTGAAAAACGGGGAGATTTTTAAATAACAGGAAAAGGTTATTCCGGTAATTCAGGTATAGTTTCCGAGGTGTGTTGTTGGGCAATGTACCGCCGCCGACATGAAATACGCGAGACCGGGGCACAACAGCCACCGTGGACCCAGTTCTTTGCATGCGCCAGCAAAGATCGATCTCTTCCATATGAGCAAAAAACTCGCCATCAAGTCCACCCGCTTTTCTGTATGCAGAAGCTCTCACAAACATGCAGGCGCCCGACGCCCAGAATACTTCACGGAAATCGTCGTACTGGCCTTCATCTTTTTCAAGGTTACTCAGAATTCTTCCACGGCAGAACGGATAACCAAACCTGTCGATAAATCCGCCGGAAGCTCCGGCATATTCAAAATAACCGGGCTGATCATGGGCCAACAGTTTGGGCATACAGGCACCGATTTCAGGGTTATCTTCCATAACCTGGTACAAGGGTTCCAGCCATCCGGGCGTCACTTCCACATCGGAATTGAGCAATACAAAGTATGTTGCATCAATCAGTGATAATGCCTTGCAGTATCCCATGGCAAATCCATAATTTTCGCTGAACTCGATCAATCTGACAGAAGGAAAGCGCTCCTTAATGAACCGTACTGAATCATCAGTTGAACCGTTGTCAACCACAATGATTTCATTTTCAGGCATATCGGAACAACTACACACCGAAGGCAGGTATTGTTCAAGATAATGTCGGCCGTTCCAATTGAGAATAACAACAGCAATACGGGTCATGATTCAATGAGTTTAGTGTTTTCGGGCCGCGTGTGCTTGAACCGTTTGTGCGACCAAAGCCAGAATTCAGGACGTTGCCTGATCTCCTGCTCCACTTCCCTGACGCAGGCAAGTGTCACCCCATCTTCAGCTACATCAGCAGCATTTTCAAACAACACCTTAAGATTTACCTCGTAATAGCCTCGTTTTATCTTTTGAACATCCATGAATACCACAGCCAGGTTCAACTTGCGCGAAATCTTTTCAACTCCTTCAAAAAAGGCCGCCTCATGATTGAGAAATCGCGTCCAGAATCTGCTGTTCCTTGGCGGACGCTGATCGGCAAGAAACCAGACCGAAAACAGATCACCTGCCGAACGGTGTTTGACAGCCTCCCTGAAGATAGATTCCATGGGAATCAATACCGGTTTAAACCGGTTTCTGATATAATAGGACAGCTTATCAAAAGCCTTGTTTTTAAGCGGGCGGTAGATTACCAGAAAATGATGCTTCATTTTGGCAGGAAGTGCGATCAGCCACTCCCAGTTATTATAATGTGCCGATACCAGGGCAAAATTCATTTTTTTCTCCTCAAGTTCCCTGAACACTTCCGGATTGTTAAACTTCATCCGTTTGTTGAGCTGATCGGTAGAGATGCTGACATTCTTAGGCATTTCAACCAGGAAGTCACAAAAATGCCTGTAAAAAGCCCGGGCGAGCCGGTTGATTTCTTCTTCGTTTTTTTCCGGAAAGGACGTCCTCAGGTTTTTGAACACGGTTTTCTTCCGGTAACGGATCACATAAAATGCAACCAGAAAGAGCAGGTCGGACAAACGGTAAAGCACCCAGAAAGGCATCAGTGAGATGATCCAGGTAAAGCCAAATAACAGGTAGTATCCGATTGATGCCATTGGTGAATATTTAGGGATTCATAAAACGCGATACTTCGTTAAGGAATTCCGAAAATACCGTGCTGTTGGAAGCCACGATTTCTTTGCCAAACAGGAAGTTGTTGTTGCCGCTGAAGTCAGACACCTTTCCACCGGCTTCGGTTACAATGAGTGCACCGGCAGCAACATCCCATGGTGCCAGGTTATACTCGTAAAAGCCATCATAACGGCCGCATGCAACGTAGGCCAGGTCGGCGGCAGCCGATCCCAAACGACGTACGCCATGTGTGGCATGCAGAAAATGATCCAGGCTTTGAATGAACACCTGCCGGCGTTGCTCACTGTGATACGGAAAGCCTACAGCTATGAGAGCATCCTTCATTTCAGCCGTGTCCGATACCCTGATTTCAGTGCCATTCAGGTATGCTCCTCCACCCTTCCACGCATAAAATGTTTCTTTATGCCACACTTCATACACAACGCCCATAACCGGCACATCACTTTCGGTAAGTGCAATACTCACTGACACTGGAGGAGCATGATGTATGAAGTTGGTGGTCCCGTCAAGCGGATCGATGATCCAGTTATATTTCTCGCCCCGGTTTTGCGCGGTTCCTTCCTCGGCAATAAACCCGGCACCATCCACAAGTTTTCCAAGACGTTCAACAATGATTCCCTCAACCGCTTTATCCACTTCAGTAACAAAGTTGTTTTTCCCCTTAACCTCAACCTGGCTCATGGGGAAGCCAGTCATCCTTTCCATGATGTATTGACCGGCTTCTTTAGCAATTCCAATCACTTCGTCGCACAAACCCTTATAATCCATTCCGCTTTTGCTTTTAATAATTTTCTTTGCGCAGCAGGTCCTGGTAATATTCATAAATTTCCACCTGCGACCTGATCTTCTTTGAACCGTCGGAAGACACATACTCATTATCCTGAACGGCATTGATAATTCGCGCCTTCACATTATCTTTCAATTGCAGATCGATCAGTGCTCTTATCTCCCGCTGTACTGTTTTATCGTAGATCGGACAGGCAATTTCAACACGGCGGTCCAGGTTCCTCGACATCCAGTCGGCCGATGTGATATAGTACTGTTCATTACCATTATTGCAGAAGATGAGCACCCGTGAATGTTCCAGGAATTTATCCACAATACTTACAGCTTCCACGTTCTCGCTCAACCCGGGTACACCTGGTTTAAGTGAACAGATGCCCCTGACGATCATCTTAATTTTTACGCCCGCATCATTGGCCTTATAAAGTTTATGAATGATATCGGGGTCAACCAGGCTGTTCAACTTCAAAATGATATAAGCTTCTTTCCCTGCTTTTGCGTTCTTTATTTCCTTTTCGATCAACTGGTACATCTTTCTTCTCAGATAGAGCGGCGACTTGATGAGATGCCGGG
>CAYVBH010000013.1:0-25485 GCA_964449015.1 uncultured Bacteroidales bacterium | reverse complement strand
AAACCAGGTTCAGCATGCCCAGGCTTTCATCCATTTTACCGAGATTCCGGAGCTGTTCGGTTCCTGTGTTTATTTTTGCAACGTTATTCAATGGTTCGAGTCCCCTGTTCATTTTCTGTGAAACGTACATCAATGCTTTTTGTGTTTCCTGGTAAGCCAATTGCGGATCATTATAGGTATCCTTCAATTCCTGGTGCCGGAACCTGTTGATAAGCATAACCGAAAGGCCGATTGCAAGCACCATTGAAGCTGCTACCAGCAAACGACTGAGCGGCATTTTTCGAATTTTTGTTTTCCCATCTTCTTCCAGGCTTATGATCCTGTTCATGATTTTGGCTTCAAGAGCCTCATTTGCTGCCTGAGAAAAGAGATTCTTATCGAGCAAGTTGAACTGGGCCCTGAAGGGGATCAGGTCTTCTTCAATCGGTTGATCACCCGTAAAGTAATCTCTGAGTAAGCGTTCTTCATCCAACGTGGTGGCGCCCTCAAAGTACCTTACCAATAGTTGTCGGATTCGGTTTGTGTCCATCTGATTCATACTTTTGCATTACTTCTTTAATATGGTTACGTGCCCGCGAAAGGTTAACCCGAACAGCATTAACCTGCATATCCATGATTTCGCTTATTTCAACAAATTCAAGTCCTTCGAACTCTCTTAACTGAACAATATGACGCTGCTGTTCGGGAAGTTGGTCCAGAATCCGGTGTAGCAGGCCCAGTTTATCGGTATTTCCCATGATCCGGTGCGGGTCATCATCTTCCGATCGCCTGTCAAACCATTTCTGGTAACCATCAATATATAAAGGCTTTCGTGCTTTAATCCGATCGAGGCACCAGTTTCTGGTCATTTTCATTGCAAAGGCCTCGATGCTTTTTAACGATTCCAAAGAATCCCTGATTTTCCATAATTTCAAATATACTTCCTGAACCGTATCTTCAGCTTCATTCTTGTCCCTGAGCAGCAGGCAGGCAAAACGGTATAGTTTCCCGCTTAAGGGTAGCATGTTCTTTTTAAAATCATTTGCATCCATTGGGCCTGCCTTTAAAACTGACTCAGACAAAAGTAATTACTTTTCCAGCATTTTCAGATGGTCAAACCCTTTCATCTGGTACTTTCCGGCCACATCGGCCATTTCGCTCAGCAGCATGTCGCCTTTTACCTGAATAAGCGCGTTCTCATTATTGCCTCCGGCCAGAACCAGGATTTCTGCAACACGGCCTTTGTTTTCCTTCATTAGAATGACCAGGTCCTCACCTTCCTTCTTCACACTCACCATTTCTTTATAAACTGATTTGTCGAGTTTGTCATATAATTCCGTCCGTAAATTAACACCGACAGGCTTGTCGCATTCTTTTTCAACAGCCAGGATCCGGATTTCCGATAAGGTGGAAGTAAAGACGATGGTATCTCTGCGTTCAGCTTCAACCTGCGTCATGAGTTTCAGCATATCGCCGCTTATATTCACTGTAGTAAAACCAGCCACACCGTTATATTTTTCAAATACCGCACTCACCGGGTCTTTCTGTGCTGAAGCAGCTCCTGCTATACAGAGTATGATTAATCCAAACAATATTTTTTTCATATCTGATGGTTTTTAATTGTTGGTGATTGATATCCTTTTGTATACATAAGACGACCTGCCCCGAAAAAAATTACAGCCAATCTCTACTATGTTATTTTTTTTTCAAATAATTGGCATAATTCGTGCAATCATTTTTCGAAGTATTATTTTTGTCATCTATTCATTCAATTCAAAACTAACAATCATGAAAAAACTATTCACAGTTCTCTTGTTCTCTATGATGGTGACCTTCGCCTGGTCGCAAACCGTTGATGATATTCTCGGCAAGTATTTTGAAAACGCTGGCGGAATGCAGAAAATGAAAGACATGAAAACCCTCATAATGAAAGGTAAGATGTCTATGCCGCAGGGCAACCTAACCATGGAAACATTCCGGAAAGCACCCAATAAAATAATCCAGACAATTGATCTTATGGGACAAAAAATGATCCAGGCCTATGACGGACAAACAGCCTGGATGATCAACCCGATGGCAGGGGGCACCAAACCGCAGAAGGTGCCTGCAGAACAAGCAGGTTCCATGTTGGAACAAGCTGAGCTGGAAGACCCCTTTATTGATTATGCCAAGAAAGGCTATGAAGTAACTTATGAAGGAACAGGGGATGTAGAAGGAGTGAAATGCTATATTCTGAAGCTTACCAGGAATAAGGGTAAAGGCGATGCCGAAAGCGTAGCAAGCTATTATCTGGACAGTGATACCTATCTGCCTCTGTTGTTGAAACAGAAGACAAATGCCGGAGCCATGGGTATGGTAGAGGTTGATGCCTATTTGAGCGATTACCGTGATGCCGGTGACGGTATCATGATGCCTTTCAGCATGGAACAGAAGATGGGTGGACAAACTATGGCGACCATTAAATACGATTTAATTGAAATCAACAAGGAGATTGCAGATGATATTTTTACCTATAAAGGTGAATAATCAAGGCCTCCCTTAAAAAAAAGCCCCGGAACAAACGGGGCTTTTTTATTTGAAATACTTTCTTACTTTTTCCAGGAAAAATTCAGGAGCACGCCTGGGCCGGCGGGTTTTGGCGTCAACAAAAGCCAGAATGGTATTGCCCTTACAAACCAGTTGGTTTTGCTCGTTATAAATTTCATAATCGATATCCAGCTTGATTTCCGGAAGCTTGTTCAGGATAGATTTCACCACCAGCAATTCATCGTAGCGGGCCGGATTCTTATAATCGATATGCAGGCTTCTTACAGGCATGATGATGCCCATGTCTTCAATATCTCTGTAGCTCAGTCCCAGCGAGCGGATCATATCGGTCCGTGACACCTCGAAATACTCGGGGTAATGTCCGTAGTACATGTATCCCATACGGTCTGTTTCTCCGTAACGCACACGTATTTTGGTCTCACTGCAAAACATCAGATTTTGTCTTGGTTCTTGGTTCTTGGCTCTTGGCACTTTTATCTATTTCAACGGACTTTCCGGTTCATTGGCCATTTTTACATAGGCTGCATATTCCAGAAACCGTGGAGCAATACGCTTTACCAGTGCGGTCATTTTGCCTTCTAGGGTGAGGATCACATAATTTCTCCTGCGGTGCAGTGCCCTGATGATGGCTCGCGCCACTTCTTCGGGAAGCATCATTTTTTCTTCCTCACGGGGAGTAAATCCCTGAGGCATACCGTTGGCGGTAAGTGCTTTTTTCCGAATGTCGGATTTGGTAAAACCGGCGCAAAGAATCAGTACATGCAGTCCGTTTTTCAGGTTCTCGATCCGCAGGGTTTCCAGGAAACCATGCAGTGCATATTTAGAGGCTGAGTAACCGGTTCTGCCTGGTAACCCTACGAATCCGGCAACGGATGATACACCCACCACCGAACCTCTGTTGGTGATCAAATAAGGCAAGGCATATTTGGTGCAGTTCACCGCACCCCAGAAATTCACATCAAATAGCTGCCTGAGCACCTTGAGGTCGACATCCTTAAAAAGGGCACGCATGGAAAGGCCCGCATTGTTGATCAGGATATCAATCCTTCCGTATTTCTCAATGGTTTTTTCGATCAGGTTTCTGCAATCATCTTCACTGGTAACATCGGTGGTTACTGCCAATGCATCAAAGCCTGATGACCGGAGATTTTCTTCAATTTTCCTTAACTCACTGTCCCTTCGCGCCGCAAGCACCACCTTTGCACCTTCCTTTGCAAAAGCTTCAGCAGTGGCCAATCCGATACCTGAAGAAGCACCGGTGACAATGACAACTTTATCTTTCATTTGGAATTCACTTATTCGGCCATAAAAATAGTAATAAACAGCAACAGTGTTCATGTTTACATTTGAAATTTATCGTCAATTAAAAAACTTAATGGTAATTTTACCCTGAAAATTCACCACATGATCGGCACCAATCAACCGCTTGCAGACCGGATGCGGCCTAAAGACCTGAATGACTATGTCGGTCAGGAGCACCTCGTTGGAGAAGGGTCCATCCTGCGAACCAGCATAGAAAGCGGCAACATACCGTCATTTATCCTTTGGGGCCCCCCGGGGGTTGGAAAAACTACTCTGGCGCGCATTATAGCCAACCAGCTGAACAGGCCGTTCTTTCAGCTCAGTGCAGTTCATGCCGGGGTTAAGGATGTTCGTGAAACCATTGAAAAGGCAAAGCAGCAACAGTTCTTCAACAAGCCCTCGGCCATACTGTTCATCGATGAAATTCACCGCTTCAATAAATCACAGCAGGATTCGTTGCTGGGTTCGGTAGAACAGGGCATTGTAACGCTCATCGGGGCGACCACCGAAAATCCTTCGTTTGAAGTCATCTCGCCCCTTCTCTCTCGTTGCCAGGTGTATGTTCTGAAATCGCTGGGCAAGGAAGAACTGACCCGAATCCTTACGCGGGCAATTACGACAGACGGATATCTCAAAGAACTGACAATTCGGGTGGATGAATCCAATGCGCTGTTCAAGCTTTCAGGTGGTGATGCCCGCAAGCTTATGAACATGCTTGAACTGATTGTAAGTACGCTTTCTGCCGGCAATTCAAAAGAAATCGTGATCAACGACAAAACGGTTATGGAAATCATACAGGAGAAGATTGCCATTTACGATAAAAGCGGCGAGCAGCATTACGACATCATTTCAGCATTCATCAAATCGTTGAGAGGTAGTGATCCCAACGCTGGTGTGTACTGGCTGGCGCGCATGGTTGAAGGGGGTGAAGATCCGAAGTTCATTGCACGCCGTATGGTGATTTTGGCTGCTGAAGACATCGGGCTGGCCAATCCGAACGCGTTGCTGCTTGCCACCTCATGTTTTGAGGCAATCAACCTGATTGGCTGGCCGGAATCGCGGATTATTCTTTCGGAAACGGCGCTTTACCTTGCCACTTCACCCAAAAGCAATTCGGCCTACCAGGCCATCAATGAAGCCCAGAGCTTGATCAGGGAAACAGGTGACCTGGCGGTTCCCTTGAACATTAGGAATGCGCCTACCTCGTTGATGAAAGATCTGGGTTATGGCGACGGGTATAAATATGCCCACAACTACACCGGAAACTTCACCCGGGAAGAATTTCTGCCGGAGGAAATCCGGAACAAGGTGTTTTATGAACCACAAAATAACGCCCGGGAAGCTGAAATCAGGAACAAGATGGCAGCCTTCTGGAAAGGAAAATACGAGTATTAAAGAATCATCTGCACTCCATGGAAACAATCAAAACAATTCCCCAGATCAGGCATACGGCTTCCGGTAATTTTTTTCTCATTGCCGGCCCCTGTGTTATAGAAAGTCGCGAACTGTGTTTTGAAATTGCGGAAAAAATAATCAAAATGACCGATTGGCTCGAGATCCCTTTTATTTTTAAAAGTTCATATAAAAAGGCGAACCGGTCCAGACTGGATTCATTTACAGGCATTGGAGATAAAACAGGTCTTGAAATTCTCAGGGATATTCGTAAGGATTTAAAAACGCCCGTATTAACAGACATCCACACTACGGAGGAAGCATATTTTGCGTCTCAGTATGTAGATGTATTGCAGATTCCTGCCTTCTTGTGCCGGCAAACCGACATTCTGGTAGCTGCTGCCAAAACCGGCAAAGTAGTCAATATTAAAAAGGGGCAGTTTCTATCTCCGGAATCAATGAAGTTTGCAGCTGATAAAGTTGTACAAGCAGGAAACAATCATGTAATGCTTACCGATCGTGGTGTTATGTTTGGTTACCACGATTTGATAGTTGATTTCAGGGGCATTCCTGAAATGAAAAAAATGGGATATCCTGTAGTTCTTGATATTACCCATTCACTGCAGCAACCCAATCAAAACACAGGATTAACAGGGGGCAAGCCTGAACTGATTGAAACCATGGCCAGGGCTGCCATAGCAGTGGGTGTTGATGGTTTGTTTTTGGAAACTCATCCCGAACCCATGCTGGCTAAGAGTGACGGGGCCAATATGCTGCGATTGGACTTGCTTGAAAAGATGCTTGAGAAGCTCGTGAAAATCAGAAAAACCATAAATAGTCTTGAATGATTGTAAGTTATCCCGGGCTGAAGCTGTCTGCCCTGCCGACCAGGAAGGCCCTAGGTTAATGAGTTCGGTTTTCAATTGCAGAAATACATACGTATAATTCTTATCAACAACCTATTATATTGTATATCAAATTTATAGTCTATAAAATAGAAATTTTTCAACAAAATCTTACACAGGTGTTGTATATATTAACATTTTTTATACTTTTACATCACATTAACCCTAACGATTAAACTTATAATAACCAAAAGAGGGTGTTTCTTTAATGAAGCACCCTCTTTTATATTTATGCAATTCGTTTTGCATTAATTAGTTTGGAGCATTGTTGTTGTTTTTTGGCACTGCAAAATAGAAAACAGATCCTCCCTCCTTCTTGCTTTCAAACCACAACCTGCCCCCCATCATCTCTGCAATTTTGCGGGCATAATACATACCAAGTCCGGTCCCTCCGAACTTTCTCTTAGCCGACTCGTCTATCTGACGAAATTTTTCAAAAACGAGTTCCTTCAGATCTTCAGGGATGCCAATGCCGGTATCATCCACATAAAAGATCACAGAATCATGATTTTCACGGCAGCCGTAATGAATAGCCCCTGCATTGGTAAATTTAACTGCATTGTCAAGCACATGCCACAACACCTGTTGCATCCGAACCGGATCTGCCGTTACAGTTTCCTGGACGATCTCGGGATGATCAATAACCACATTGATAAATGGCTTGTTCTTTCGCGCCATATTTTCAATAATGGGTTCATTAAGTTGGTTGAGAAAATGCCAGATATTCACACGCGAAGGATGGAGTACCAGCGTTCCTGATTCAATTTTAGAGGTATCAATCAGGTTTTCAATCATATTAATCAGTATCCGGTTATTCCTTATCACGTGTTCGTTGTATTCCTTTCGCTTCTCTGGTGTAATGTCATCGCGCAGCAGCAGGCCCGAAAACCCGGTAATAGCATTGAGCGGTGTTCTGATCTCATGGCTCATATTAGCTATAAATGCCGATTTCAGGCGGTCGGATTCTTCTGCTTTCAGCTTGGCCTTCTCAAGTTCACTTGTCCTATCAGCTACACGTTCTTCCAGGTTCTCCTTGATGCTTATCAGTTCCTGCTCCGCCTTTACCCTTTCATCAATTTCATCGGTGAGCTGATCGTTTGCTTTTTTTAAAATCCTGCTGTAATAAATGCTTACCCCGATGACTATCAGGGTAAGAATCACAATTGATGCTAAAGTGATGGTCCGCCGGATCATGTCTCTCACAGCTTCCTGCCTTTCTTTAATCAGATTGTTGATTTCCCTGTCTTTCATTTCGGTTTTAACCCGCATTTCGACATCGGCAATGCTTTCCTGAACGTGTTCGCTGTACATCGAATCATACAACGCCTGATAATCCTTCAACTCCTCGAAAGCGCTTTTATAATCACCCAGTGAAAAATACACATCAGAAAGCTCTTTATGGCAATCAGCCTGGTTTTCTACCAGCGAGATCATCCGAGAGTAATGAAGACTTTTCTGAAGATGTTCCAGTGCTTTCTCATAGGATCCGGTTTTTCGGAACACCGAACCCAGACTGAAATAACTGTAGGCAATACCGTATTTATAATTCTCCTTTATCGAGATGGCCAAGGCCTTTTTATAATATGACAGGCTTTTGGTGAAATCGGACTGCTCTTCGTAGGAACTTCCCAGATTGAGATACATCATGGCCATCGAGAGACTGTCTTTGATCTCTTCATATTCCTTCAGGGCCGAAAGATAATAGCCCAGCGCTTCGCGGTATTTCTTGTCATCGCTTAGGATAATTCCGATATTCTGCATAATGGAGGCTTCACCTTCCCTGTTCTTTTCAACCCGATATAAATCGAGCGCCTTACGGTAATAATCCATGGCCTCTGAAGGCCGGTTCATTTCGGAATACAACACGCCAATATTCTGATAACTAAGTGCCATCAGTTTGTTATCCGGAATTTCCATGGCCAGCCGCAGAGCAGCATGATACGACCTGATGGCCTCATCGTAAATACCTATGTTAAAGGCTGTAAGACCATATAAGTTGTGCGCATAGGCCTTCTTTAAGGAATCACCTGTCTGCTTGTATATTTCAAGCAAACGCCTGATATTTTTCAACGCATCGGGGTATTGTTCAATATCATACTGGAAATTGGCAATCACTTCAATGGCAGTGGCTTCATCTATCAATGAATTGTTGGCTTTGGCCAGTAGCAAAGCTTCATGTGCATATATCAGGCAACTGTCGCTTTTAACTGAAGCAAGATAAGATGCTTTTTTAATAATAAGGTCCAGCTTTCGTTTCTCTGACGCCAAAATGTGGCGCTCACCTGATCCGTCATCATCAGGCATACTCCATGCTGGTATGAGGAGTAATGCAGACAGGGCAACAGTCAGTATGGTTTTTTTCAGGTGCATGAAGTAATTAAACTTCTATAATATTGTGAATACGAAAATAATGAACCAGAGTTGTACTTTTCAGATTGAACTACTATTGACATGAATTCACAGTTCATGAATTCAATACCTTAATATTTAAAAAGCAGCAAACCTGTAAGCCGGATTCTGTTTCCTGGTTCCTTGCGGAACCCGGATCCCCATCATTTGTCTGATCGATCTACCCCCCGGTATCGGGCGAGCAACCCTTAGCACCGGTATACGTGATCTTTCAACCCGCAAGACGGACAGCTTATGATGTCACCACCATAACTGGCAGGCTCTTACCCTGCCTTCTCACCCTTGCTCCGGTTCGGAAAAATGCAGATTTTACCAGGTAAAACCCACAGAATCACTCACCGGGGCGGTCATTCTCTTCTCCGAACCTATGCCCTCACGAACATCTTCCATTTCGGAAGTACGGCGCTCTGTGTTGTCCGGACTTTCCTCCCCGCTCCGGTAAACCGGAACGAAGCGATGAAGCGGTTTGCTGCTGTTATTCATGCACCAGGTGCACCATGGTGGCTCCAAATCCATACTCCCTGAATGATGCATCCTGATATATATATTGAGGATATTTCTCCTGCAATTCCTTTCTGATTTGCATTTTTAAGGTTCCCTGTCCAATGCCGTGAATGATTACCAGCCTGCGCATGTTTTTACCGATGGCTTCCTCAATGGCTCCATGAAAGCGACTCATCTGGAGAGACAGGATGGCGGCCGGGGTTAACTGACTGTTTTTCATGGTAGTTTCGTCCAGGTGCAAATCCACTTCAAGTGTGTCGGAACTTTCTTCTTTCTTTTTCTGCCTGCCTTCGCGTGAGCTATCACCCTCATTCTTCAATGCTTTGACTTCGTCGGGAACCACAATCTCATCTGAAACATCAGGCAATTCATCACCGGCCACAGTAAACAATACAGCTTTTTCCTCAAAGTAGTCGTTTTCTCTGAAATAACTCTCCTTACTAAAATTCAATAGGTTCAGACTGATCAGTTTATCAACAGGCGCTTTTTTTATGTATCTTCCCCGACTCAGAAAAAGTGTCTGAACATGGATGTCACTTATTTTACTGAGCGTGGTATGGTCAAATGAGGTTATATAATATTTCGTATCCGGCTCAATCATACCTGATGAAATATAGTGCAGCACGCCGGCTGTTTTTTCACCCAGCTGATAATACAAAGAGTATGCCGAATCATTGATCAGGTAACAAGCCAGGTTGCTTGCAAAAACAGGGCCGGGGTTCTCAGGTACAATACCCAGCAACAAATGGACCGGACTATCGGCAGGTAGATTGGCTGGCAATTCAATAACCACGGGCCTTTCTTTTTGTGCAGGCTTTCGTTGATCAGATTTCACAGGTTCAGGTATAACCGTTGAGGTTTCATCAGGTTCCTTAACTGCAAAACCTCCGGCAAACACAAGTTCTTTTTCACTGACAGGTATCTCAAATCCATCTTCAGTAAGCACATATACAAGCCCCTGCTGGTCACAACGAATCACACTTCCGCCGCCTACATCATTGAGAAAACGAACCCGGTCACCTTTTTTAAACTTCATAATTGTCGCATCATTTGAAGTGCAAAAATAGTTAATTTTGCGGGCCAAATATGACTCCATTGAATCCATTTGAAGATATCCGTCCCGATCAGTATGATTATGAACTCCCGGAAGATCGCATCGCCTTGTTCCCGGTTGAGACCAGGGATCATTCAAAATTGCTGATCAGAAGCCGCAACGGTATCCTCAGTCATGATGTCTTCAGAAATATCGCTACCTATTTGCCCGGCGGCACCAATTTGTTCTTTAACAATTCAAGAGTGATCCCTGCCCGACTGATCTTCTCCAAAGAAACGGGTGCCCGGGTTGAGATATTTTGTCTGAAACCCGTTCGTCCTTCCGGTTATGCACAATCGCTGTCGGCTACCAGATCCTGCTTGTGGGAATGCCTGGTCGGAAATCTGAAACGTTTTGGTAACGAACCGCTTCAGATGGAAGTTAATACCGGCAATGAAAAGATCATTCTGCATGCGGAAAAGACTTTGCAACAGGGAAATATCGTTCAGGTATTGTTTAACTGGAATGGCTCGGGTATAACTTTTGCTGAAATTATTGACCGGGCTGGTAAAACGCCTCTTCCACCCTATATTAACAGAGAGGTTACCGATGCAGACAGGTTCAGATACCAGACCATCTATTCCCGGCACGATGGATCCGTTGCAGCACCAACAGCCGGACTTCATTTTACTGATGGTGTTTTCAACTCTCTGGCACAAAAAGATATTGCCTGCCACGAAATCACATTGCATGTGGGTGCCGGTACTTTCCAGCCTGTTAAAGCAGACAGAATTACTGATCACCGGATGCACAGCGAAGATATTGTGGTTAATTCCAAACTATTGAACCTTCTCTCAGGTCTTCCCGGACGGGTTGCATGTGTTGGCACTACTACAGTACGCACTCTTGAAAGTTTGTACTGGATGGGAGTTAAAATTATAAAATCAGGCGACCAGACTTCTGCAGAACTAAAGCTAGATCAATGGGAGGCCTATCGCCTCGATGGTTCCTATACCCTGAAGGAATCGTTTGAAGCCTTTGCCGAATGGTATAGCAAACGGAATACGGAGGAAATGGTTGTTTCCACAAGGCTTATGATTTTACCCGGATACCGTTTCCGGGTTGCAGATACGCTGATAACCAACTTTCATCAGCCCCGCAGCACGCTGTTATTGCTTATTGCCGCATTCATTGGAGACTCATGGAAAGAAACCTATGCTTATGCACTTGAAAACGGGTTCAGGTTTCTGAGCTACGGTGACAGCTCAATTTTCTACAACGGATAAGAATAGCTGCTAATTCAGAAGTCGCTTCAGCAGCGAAGTGAAATTTTCTATATCTTCTTCAGTGGTGTCAAATGAAGTCATCCATCTTACCTCATTCAGACTTTCATCCCACATATAAAAAAAGTACTGCTCCATCAATGGCTTGATAATTCTTCCGGGGATAATTGCAAATACCGCATTGGACTGTACCTTTTGGGTCACCTTTACTCCAGGTATATCCTTCACACGATCATTCAGTAGTTGTGCCATTTTGTTGGCATGTTGTGCGTTCAATTTCCAAATGTTGCTTTCAAGATAAACCGCAAACTGCGCTCCGATAAAGCGCATTTTCGAAATGAGCTGGGTGCTTTGTTTCCGGTAGTATCTGAAATCCTTTGCCAGTTCCCTGTTGAAAAATACAACAGCCTCACCAAACATCAACCCGTTTTTGGTACCGCCAAAAGACAATACATCTACACCGGCCTCAGCGGTAAATTCCCTGAATCCAAGATCTAGGCTTACTGCGGCATTGGTAATCCGCGCTCCGTCGACATGCAGGTATAACCCGTATTCTTTTGCCAGGTTGGATAAAGCTTTTATTTCAGCCGGAGTGTAAACCGTGCCCATTTCGGTCGATTGACTGATAGAGATCACACCAGGTTGTGCATGATGTTCAAATCCAAAACCATGCAGGTGCTTTTTCACAGCTTCAGGAGTAAGCTTTCCGTCTGGCGTTTCAACAGTAAGCAGTTTGCAGTTGCAGAACTTTTCTGGTGCACCACATTCGTCAACGTTAATATGTGAAGTTGATGCACATATCACAGAATTGATCGATTTGGTTAGTGAAGCCAGGCTTAGCACATTGGCTCCCGTGCCTGTGAGAACAAAATAAACCTCAATCGTGTCTCCAAAGTATTTCTTGAATGCTTTTTCCGCATTGCGAGTGTAGATATCATCGCCATACGCTACAACATGACCTGCATTGGCTTGTTGAATAGCCTCAAGCAACAGGGGATGAACGCCTGCATTGTTGTCGCTAGCAAAACCACGTGTAATACTTGAATTCATTGTTCATCTATTGAACAGGAAATGTAAATAAAAAACAGAAGTGATGGCATTTTTTACCTGTCTTTTTTTTCTTCGGCAATAAATTCAAGAGCAAGAGAATTGATACAATACCGGAGTCCGGTGGGTTTCGGTCCATCATCAAAAACATGACCCAGGTGCGATCCGCACCGGGCACAAACAACCTCGGTACGTACCATGCCATGGCTTTTATCGGCTTGCAACAAGATGTTCTTTTTATTGTGGGCCTCATAGAAACTAGGCCAACCGCTCCCCGAATCATACTTTGTATCTGAATCAAACAAATGGTTTCCACAAGCCACACACTGATAATGCCCTTTTTGGTAAAAATTGTAGTATTTGCCACTACCCGGCAATTCGGTGGCTTTTAACCGGCAAATGTTGTATTGTTCCGGAGTCAGGTTTGCTCTCCATTCGACTTCACTTTTAATCACTTGTTCCATTTGTTTGTTGTTAGTTGTTTGCTGCCCGCTCACTGTTATGAGTTTTAAAAGGAGTATCGATAAAACAAGAGATCGTTTCATGATCATATGTTATTATTTGTAGGCCAGGAATACGGTCAAATGCTTAATGATCGTTTCCCTCTTTTTTTGGCGAGCTTTAAGAGCACGCTTTTCTGAGCCTGCATAATAATAACAACCAAACAGGCTAATAGTTGAATGCATTTGCTATTTTTGCTCCGTTTTTGTGTCTTTAGTTTATTGACGGAAATTATTAATATACGCAGTTACTCTTTAACAGTATGTTGCGGATTGCATTATTTAGTATAGCCTGTGCGCTATTTCTGGTAAATGTGAATGCTCAGATCTCTGAAGGCGGAACGCCTCATTCCACCTCACTTTACAGTTTGAAAAGTACCTCATCGGTTCCTGTAATCCGTTTGGAAAAACTGGATATTGAGAAATTCCGGAATGAAGAGCTTCATAACAACCTACCCTGCCGTTTCGGTATTTATAAAGATACCCTGATTAACCTGAAATCCGTGGCGAAAGTTGATGCAATCAGTGGGAAGGGCAAAATATGGAGAATGGAAATCCGTAACGAAAACGCACTTTCATTACAGGTCAGTTTTGAGAAATTCAGGGTGCCCGAAGGCGCTGAATTGTTCCTTTACAATGATGACATGACGCGTATTGCGGGCGCCTTCACCAAGCGAAATATAAGAGATGATTTACAGTTTGTTGTTGCAGATTTCAGGGGAAACCATGTAATACTGGAATACTTCGAACCTGACAACCCGGAATATGAAGGACAGCTGATTATAGGTTCACTGGGCCAGGGCTATGAAGATCCTTTTCAGGCAAAAAGTGCAAGTACGGAATTCATCAACATCAATTGTCCCATAGGCAAAGATGCACAGCTGATCAAACATGCCGTATGTCGTATGGTTTTCAGGTCGGGGCCGTATCAATCTTATTGCTCCGGTTCGCTGATCAACAATGTCAAGCAGGATGAAACTCCTTACTTTCTGACAGCAAATCATTGTATCAGCACAAGTACAGAAGCTTCCAGTTTGATTACCTATTACAATTATGAGATTTCTGGTTGCACCGGTGACACGGCAGACTATAAGACACTTACCGGCGGAGCCTCTTTGCTCACTACAGGACAGTCTTCTGATTTCACTTTACTTAAACTCAATGAATCAGTGCCTGGTTCATACCAGCCCTATTATGCAGGCTGGAATGCCTATGATTCAGCTGATATTTATGTTACCAGTGTTCATGTTCCTTTCCAGCAAACCAAAAAGATATCCATTGATTATGATAGTATATTCTCAAGTCCTATAGAAGTCACCTGGGATGATGAGTCAGTTTCTCCTGTTGGCAGTCATTGGGTAGTATTCTTCGATCAGGGAAAAACCATGGGTGGTTCATCAGGAGGGCCGCTATTTAATAAGCGTAACCAGATATTGGGACAACTGCATGGTGGTGATGAGGATTACGATTTTTTTGGTAAGATGTATTATTCGTATAAAACCAAAAATACAACCTATCCTTCGTTGCGCAGTTTTTTAGATCCCGATTCAACAGCCGTTATGGAATTGGGTGGATATACCCCTCCAAATATCTCACCCGATGCATTTTTCACTGCTGAATCTGACCTGGTATGCATCAATACGCCGATGCAATTGAAAGATTACTCTGCATTCGGACCTTATAACAGAAAGTGGAGCATTACTCCGGCAACGTTTTCTTTTGTTGAAGGCACTTCTGATGCATCAGCCAACCCGATTGTTGAATTTCATGAGAATGACTATTACACGATTGCCCTGAATCTGTCTGTTGGAGGAATGCTCAAATCAACTGAATCGAAAATTATTAAAGCAGGAAACGAGATTGCCGTAGGCATCAATTCCAGAGCTCCTGTGGAAATGTGTGACTGTGATTTTGATTCCATCCGGCTGGTTGGGAATGGCGGGGATTTGTACAACTGGGAGTTGTCACCAGAGGTTGAGGATATGCTGGAGTTGAGCGAAAGTACAGGAGATACCGTATATGTTTTCCGGAAAACCGGTTTCAAGGCCAGCAAAGATTACAGTATTCAGGTAATTGCTACCGGAACAAAAGGAACCTGTTCCTCCGAAGGACATTTTCAGATGCTGGTCCTGAAACCCTCAAATGACGACATCAGCAATGCCGTTGAGCTCGATTTTGGAAAAAGCAATAAATATACCAACGTCTGCGCTACAACAGAAGAAGGCGAGCCTGTACCTCCCTATACATCATGCACATCGCAGTTGTCTTGGTGTGATGAATGCATGAATGGAACCGGAATTCTACAAAACAGCGTATGGTTTACATTTGTGCCCAGTGTTAATGGAAAAATCAGTGTTTCATCAACAGGATATGACAACCAAATAGCATTGTATGATGCCGAATCGACTGATGCATTGTTTAACAACGACTATGTGCTGATGGCTGCCAATGACGATCGATCTAATTCAGATTACCGCCCAATGATTATGTCCCAACCGGTTACGGCAGGAAAAACATATTGGATCCAGGTTGACGGAAGTTATTGTGGCACCGTGGATGACTTTTATATGTTTGTTACTGACCTTACCACAGGAGTCCAGAAAACCGAATCCGAAAACCTGGAGATTTATCCCCAGCCGGCCTCTGACTATATAATACTTAAAGGAGAAGAGCTTTCGGATTCTGATGTTGAAATTTCTGTTTACGGAATATCCGGTCAACAAGTATGCACACGAAGTGCAGCTGTTGTTAACAGAGAAATACAGTTCGATGTGTCCTTCCTGGAACCGGGATTGTACCTGTTAAATGTCAATACCGGCAACCGTTTGTATATT
Source organism: uncultured Bacteroidales bacterium (assembly GCA_964449015.1). Lineage (GTDB taxonomy): Bacteria > Bacteroidota > Bacteroidia > Bacteroidales > UBA10428 > UBA5072. Next base: position 9,750 of record CAYVBH010000013.1, on the reverse strand, counting down.
TCAAGAATGGTCAAATATTAGTTTCTTTCGCATGCCCGAAAAAGAAAATTTGATTGGTTGTACCCGGGATGAAATTGCGGTTCTGGTGAGATCTTGTGATATGCCGGGATATACATCAAAACAACTTACTGAATGGCTTTACACAAAGAAGATTGCTTCTGTTGATGAAATGACCAATCTTTCAAAGGCTGCAAGAGACAGACTGAAGGAATCATATGTCATAGGTTTATCTGAACCTGAAAAAGTCCAGGTTTCATCCGACGGCACAAAAAAATACCTGTTCAGGGTCGGGAGTGGAAGATATGTTGAAGCTGTTTACATTCCTGAAACAGATCGTTCAACACTTTGCATTTCGACCCAGGTGGGTTGTCAAATGGGTTGTGTCTTCTGTATGACAGGCAAGCAGGGTTTTCATGGCAACCTGTCAGCAGGAGAAATTCTGAACCAAATCATGTCGCTTCCGGAAAGAGAAAGCCTGACCAATTACGTATTTATGGGCATGGGTGAACCGCTCGCCAATACAGGAAATTTACTGAAATGCCTTGAAATCATGACTTCATCTTATGGATTTGGCATTAGCCCGTCACGCATTACGGTTTCAACAATTGGTGTAATTCCCGGCCTGGAGCAAATTATCAACAAGAGTCGTTGTCATATTGCAGTAAGTTTGCATACTCCCTTTGATGAAGAGCGGCTGCAATTAATGCCTTCCGAAAAAGTTTTCCCGATTAAACGGGTTGTTGAAACCCTCAGGAAAAGTGGTTTTGAAAGGCAACGCAGGATTTCCTTTGAATATATCATGTTCAAAGATTATAATGATACTGCGCGGCATGTAAACGGGCTTACCAGGCTGCTAAACGGACTTCGGTGCAGAATCAACCTGATCCGGTTTCATCCTGTTCCCGGGGTACCATTTGAAAGCTCGGACGAGGATACCATTCAGTGGTTCAAACAAAGGCTCAATGAAAAAGGCATGCTTACAACCATAAGAGCATCACGCGGACTGGATATTCTTGCTGCATGCGGTATGCTTTCTACCAGGCACCAGCAGTCAGAAGGATAGTAAACCGATAGAAGTTTATTCCCTGGCTGCTTTTCTTTTTTCAATCAGTTCTATGGCTTCCCGGGTATTCATTTTCTTACCTTCGGAATAAGCCACTACAAAGGCTTTCTTAATATTGGTTTCAATCAGCGTGGCTTCAGCTTCTTCAAAAGTCTTGTAGCGTCCGATTGAGTATTTATACCAGTTTTCTTCGTAAATCATGTCGACAGGAATGTCGCCTTTGTATAACAGGTTCAGGTATTCCTCACTCAAAGGCATGGTATGTGCCGCAATCTGGACCTTGAAAATGACTTCCTTAAACAACGTGGAATCCACGACTGTTTCCTTGTCAACCGTAGCAAATATATCTTTGGGAGGTTCGTGAACATTCGGATCCTTCATAATTTTAACCACTTCCTCCAATGACAGGTCATCCTCCCAACCATAATTATATTCTACAGGATAGTCGGTACATATTTGCAATGATCTTCCCTGATCACGCACAGCCAGCTTTTCATATCCCATGGCATCCTTCATGATGGCCAGTGCATAATCAAAACGATCTGCGTCTTCAGCTTGCTGCCTTCGGATGAGTGAGCGATTGTAACTTTTCAGTGCTGTACCCTGATAGTACCTGGCTTTTTCCATTCCTGCAGCACGGTGGTTGATACGGTTCATCTTACTCCAGAAGCTTTCGTTTTTTAATTTGAATACATAAAAAACAATACTGTTGGCTTCTTTTGCTGTCCTGCTGCTTTCCAGCAACAGCTTCATGGCTGCGTTGTATTCCTCAGAAATGCGCTCTTTCTTTTGTAAAACGGTAAGCGCGTCATACTGACTGGTTGCGCTCTGAAGCATGGCTTCAGCATCACTCAACAATTTTGCAGCTCTTTCAAGCTTTTTGATTTCCACACCATCAAACTTTACATTCAATTCCGCTGTAAACATCCTTGAAGTGCTTTGCTCCTGGGCAGATCCAATTGCCGAACCAAACATTGCCATAATGATCAGAATGTTTATACCCGTATGCAGAATCTTGTGCTTCATATTATCGTTACTCTTGTTTTTCATAAATATTGGATAATCTGATATTTATCCGTATTTTACTATGATTTGATAGTATATACGTCATTTCTCCCGAAAAGTTAAAACTACCTTTACTATCCGGTATCAATATTTGTGCCACTCAATGCCTCATCATATGAACACGTTGAATGGCAAGCATTTTAAAAGAAATTTGATGGTGGTCTATTGGAATGCCTTCATTCCTGTTCAAGAAGCCATTTTTCAGCTTCTTCTTTATTGGCAAAAGCTTTGCCCTTGCCACCCCTGTTATATACAACCGTCTCGGTAAACCGGTTCATCTCAAGTTGCTGCACCTCATCGTCAACAAATGCAACACAAATATCCTTGGGTGCCATTTCGCATAATTTTTCGCCCAGAATATACATGTCAATGGCTGAAATATCGTTCCTGAAGTTCTCGGATATCAATATATGCTTGTAATTATTTGATTCACATTCATTGAAAATCTCTTTCCAGAACATCAACGATACATCCAATGAATCCTTTTCGCCAGAAACAACAGCAGTAAGATAGTGAGCGCCGTGGTTAAATTGAATGGTATAAGGTTTTTCTTCGGGCATATGTCATGTATTATGGATTAAAATCAAATTTACAAGATTTACTGACAAATTGCAATTAATTATTTCAACGATGATCAGAGGCGGTTAAGAATCACCTCAAAACTGTTTTCTTCAAAACGCCACTACTTTTTACACGGATAAATTTAATTACTTTTGTCGTCATCACTTTCCGGATAGTATTAATGAAAACAGCTTTAATCATATCCATCGTTTTTCAATTCCTGGCTGCATTCTATGCTTTGAGTTTGACTCGCCAGACTAAATTTAACATCAGCTGGATCCTCATCTCGTTGGCCTTTCTGCTGATTGCCATCAGGAACATTCTAGATCTGGTACCCATATACTATAAGGAAATTCAATCGGAAATATACCTGATCGATAGGTTGCTGAAAATTGTAATTGCCGTTTTGCTATTTGCCGGTGTCATATTTATCAGGCGACTCTTCAAATTTCTGAAAAGGATTGACGATTACAGAAAGGAATCGGAAAACAAGGTATTGCATGCCATCATGCGCACCGAAGAAAAGGAGAGAAGGCAGTTTGCAAAAGATCTTCATGATGGTATAGGCCCGCTGTTATCGAATATCAAAATGTCGGTTTCTGCAATTGACAAAACTCAGATTACCGGGTTCAACCTCACGGTTATTGAAAACATCAGCAATTTAATTAATGAATCGATCAACTCGCTCAAGTACACATCCAACAGCCTGAGTCCGCATATTCTTGAGAGTTTTGGCCTGGCCAGTGCCGTGAATTCCTTTATCGAAAACATCAACCGACTGGGGAAAATAGAAGTATCCTTCAGTCACAATATTGAAAATCAGAGGTTTGAAAACCAGGTAGAAACCAATCTTTACCGTATTATTTGCGAACTTTTCCAAAACACGGTTAAACACGCATCGGCTTCTAACATTTCACTACTGATTCATTACAATGAGAATAAACTGGTTGTTCAGTATTTTGATGACGGTATTGGCTTTAATGCTGATGACCCGGGCAAAATGGAAGGTATGGGCATATCAAACATGCATTCACGGCTAAAGGCGCTTGATGGTGAAATCAACCTGAAAAGAATTCTGCCCAAAGGAATGATGACAAGTATTGTGCTGACAGCAAAACCTAAAATAGCACCTCATGGGAAAGCTTAATATTCTTATTGTGGATGACCACAAACTCTTCAGGGAAGGTCTGAAATTTCTTCTTTCAAACCTGGAAGAAGTTGGCGAAGTATGGGAGGCCTCAGATGGAGAAGTTTTCCTGGGCATGCTCAAAGCATACAATCCCAACCTGGTTCTGATGGATATAGAAATGCCCAGAGTAAACGGTATTGAAGCCACAGCCAGGGCATTGGAAATCAATCCCGACCTGAAGATAATGGCACTTTCCATGTATGGGGATGAGGAATATTTTCAGAAAATGGTGGATGCAGGTGTATGCGGTTTTCTGCTTAAAAACTCCGAATTTTCTGAAGTAAAAAAGGCCATTCTCACGGTGGCCCAGGGAAACAATTACTTCACCGAAGAAATCCTATACCGGCTTGTTGACCGGTTCAAAACCAAAACCGTTCAGGTTGATGCACCGATAGTGCTTTCTGACCGTGAAATAGAGGTATTACAACTGATCTGCAAGGGACTTTCAAATCAGGAAATTGCCGATAAGCTGTTCATCAGCAAACGTACAGTAGATCATCACCGGGCAAGCCTGCTTACAAAAACCGACACACGTAATGCTGCGAGCCTGGTAATATACGCCATCAAGCACAAGATGATCGAAGTGTAATTCTATTGAACTTCGGCTGTTATTTGACCAGCGCATTATAAAGTATTTCTGCAGGGTGCAGGGCAACCACTCCGGTTCCGTCAAGAATCTGCTGCCTGCAACTGTTGCCTGAAGCACAAATTATGGTACCCGGTTCTGATTCTCTGACAGCCGGAAAAAGTACCATTTCACCGATTTTCATTGACAATTCGTAATGTTTCTTTTCATAGCCATAAACACCGGCCATGCCGCAACATCCCGACTTAATTTCCTCAACCGCATAATTTTCGGGTATAGACAGCATGGTTTTTATTGAGGCTGTTGATGCAACAGCTTTTTGCTGGCAATGACCATGCATTTTAATCATGGTTTTTTCAGTAGTAAATAGTTTTTTGTCGATACGGCCTGCCTCATATTCACCGGCAATAAATTCATCGAAAGTCATACAATGTTTTGCTATTTGCAATGCATCCTGTTTCAATCCGCTGCTTACCAGTTCGGGATATTCATCCCTGAATGCCAGTAAGGCTGACGGCTCAATGCCTACCAGAATGTGCTGCTGGTCAACCAGACTTCTAAATAGCTTCACATTATAATTAGCTACTTTTCTGGCTTTGCGCAGTAAACCTTTTGATATGAAAGTACGAGCACTTTCCATTGAGCGATTGATCCTCACCTGATATCCGAGCCTGTTGAGCAGTTTCACTGCAGCCATTCCAATTTCAGCATCCAGATAATTGGTGAATTCATCCAGGAACAACTGCACAACCGGTCTATCCGGTTTTGTGTTTTCACGGGTTGCAGAAAGACAATTGTTTCGCTGCAGCCATTTTTCAAGACTTTCCGGTGATAACAGCGGCAGCGTCCGTTGGTTGGCAAACCCCAGAGAATTTTTAACCACTGAAGCCATCAGTGGATTCTTCATCATGGCGTTGTAAAGCCATGGGAATTTTGAGTTGATCTTGTGAATCCGTGCAATATGAGCCACCAGCCAGGCAAGCAGGGAAACACCCTTTTTGTCGTAATAATGTTGCAAAAACTCAGCCTTGAGCTTGGCCATATCCACGTTGGACGGGCATTCAGATTTGCATCCCTTGCATGCCAAACAGAGATCAAGAATGTTGTATACATCCTCTATTGACACCGATTTACCATTGGATGCATTGAGCATGTATTCGCGCAAGGCATTCGCCCGTGCACGCGTAGCCATGTTTTCATCGCGAGTTGCCATAAAGGTCGGGCACATGGTTCCGCCCATCAGCACCGATTTGCGGCAATCACCCGAGCCATTGCATTGTTCAATGTGCCTCAAAAGTCCCTGTGTTGAAGAATGATCAAACACCGTATTAATTGATCTTTCACCTTGTTTCCATTGTGTGCGCAGGAAGGTATCCATTTTGGGTGTGTCGGTGATCTTGCCCTTATTGAAAACACCCTGTGGATCCCAGGTATTCTTCACCTGGCGCATGAGTTCATAATTGCCATTGCCCACTATGATGGGAATGAACTCACCTCTCAATCGTCCATCGCCATGTTCACCGCTTAATGATCCCCTGTATTTTTTAACAAGGTGAGCAACCTCTGTAGCCACTTTCCTGAAAAGTGCAACCCCTTCGGAGTCTTTCAGGTTGATCACAGGCCGCATGTGCAGTTCTCCGGTTGCAATGTGGGCATGAAAAACACAACTCAATCCGTATTTCGCCAACAACTCCTTGATATCACTGATATATCCAGGAAGCGAGTCAGGTCGTACAGCCGTATCCTCAACCAGCGAAACCGGTTTGGCATCTCCCGGAATGTTGGAAAGAACGCCCAAACCCGATTTACGTAAAGCCCAAACTTTATTGATATCGGCACCTGTTACCAGCGGAAAGTGATAGCCCAAACCGGCCTTTTTCAGGTCCTTTTCAAGGTTATCCTTAATTTCATTGATTTCATCAAGCGTAGGCCTTGCAAACTCAACGATCAGTATGGCACCCGGATCACCCTGCACAAAGAACCGGTTTTTCCGCTGGGAAATATTTGATTTGGTGCATTCCAGAATGGTATGATCCATCAGTTCCACCGCACCCGGATTATGCTTCAGGCAGATAAGGTTGGCCAGAAGGGCTTCTTCAAGCGTGTTGAAATGAACGCAGATGAGCCCTTTTGCCTTGGGAGGCAAGGGAACCACATTCAGTTTGATTTCCGTAATAAAAGCAAGTGTACCTTCAGAACCGGCAATGAGCCTTGAAAAATTAAACGGCACGCCATTGGGCGTAAACGGGCTGCAATGCAAAAGAAGATCCAGCGCATAACCCGTATTTCTTCGTTTAACCTCGGGATCGGGAAATTCCCTCACAATCTCTTCCCTGTTGGCTTGAGAAGTCAGGATTTTATGAATGTTCCTGTAAATAATATTCTCCAAACTGTTACCTTCAAGTTTGGCTTTAAAACCAGCATCATCCAGCGCTTCAAAAACCACCTGCTCACCATTGCTCAAAAAGGCCTTAACCGAAAGCAGGTGATCCCGGGTGCTGCCATAAATGAGTGAGTGAGCTCCGCAGGCATTGTTACCTACCATGCCGCCGATCATACACCGGTTTGAAGTAGAAGTTTCCGGGCCGAAAAACAACCCTTTTTTTGCCAGTTGCAGGTTCAACTCATCAAGAACAACTCCCGGCTGCACGCGTACGTACTTTTCCTGCTCATTGATTTCGATGATCCGTGTGAAATATTTCGACACATCTACTACAATTCCGTTTCCCACTACCTGCCCTGCCAATGAAGTGCCTGCAGTTCGTGGTATTATTGTGATGTTTTTCTCCGAGGCATATCTGATGAGTCTAAGGATGTCTTCTTCATCTGCAGGCCTGGCAACTGCTACAGGAATCTCACGGTATGCCGAAGCATCTGTTGCATACAACATCCGGTTTGGCAAATCTGTATACAAATCACCCTTCATACTTTGTGCAAGGAGTTCCAGTGGTCTGCTGTCATCATTAGTCTTCATGATCATTTAATGCTTTGTGAAATATTTACCCTGCAAAACTAATGATTATCACAAACAATATGCAGGGTAACAAAAATCAACTTATTGACATTTATCACTGGCTGCTAAAAAAAAATGAGATAATTTGTGCCTGTATTTTCTATGATCCCGTAAAATATAGTTCCTTTGCAAAAAGTTTATTTTTTAGTTAATTTTAATTATCAAATCACCATTAAATATTTGATTTATAATGAATCTGATCGAATTAATCAAGGAAAATGCGCGAAAGAACAAGCAGCGCATCGTGCTGCCCGAGAGTTATGAAGAACGTACTTTAAAAGCAGCCGATTTTGTTCTCGGTGATGGTACTGCTGACATCATCCTCATCGGAGCTAAGGATGAAATCGGTTCCCATGCAAAAAAACTGGGACTCAGAAATATTGACAAGGCTACTCTGATTGACCCTGATCATTATGAAAAGACAGAGGCCTATGCCAACATGATGGTTGAATTGCGGAAATCGAAAGGCCTCACTAAGGATGAAGCATTGAAACTCCTCAAAAATCCGCTTTACTTTGCTACGGTAATGATCAAATATGGTGATGCTGACGGCGAGGTAGCCGGTGCCGATAATGCCACTGGCGATGTGCTCCGGCCCGCCTTCCAGTATGTGAAAACTCTTCCCGGCATCAGTGTTGTCTCCGGCGCCTTCCTGATGTTTTTGAAAGACAAACAATATGGTGATAATGGTTTGATGGTTTTTGCCGACTGTGCCGTGCACCCCAATCCCACCGATAAGGAACTGGCAGAAATTGCCGTTGCCACTGCAAAAACAACCCGTGCGATTGCAAAAATTGAGCCCCGGTTGGCCATGCTAAGCTTTTCTACCAAGGGAAGTGCATGCCACGAATTGGTTGACAAAGTGATCAGTGCCACCAAAATTGCCAAAGAAATGAACCCGTCATTGAAAATCGACGGTGAATTGCAGGCCGATGCTGCCATTGTGGAATCAGTGGGTTTGAAAAAAGCTCCGGGAAGCCCCATTGCTGGCAAAGCCAACGTACTGATTTTTCCCAATCTCGAATGTGGAAACATCGCTTATAAACTGGTTCAAAGGCTTGGTCATGCTGAGGCAATCGGACCTGTATTACAGGGAATGGCAGCTCCGATTAATGACCTTTCAAGAGGTTGTTCGGTTAATGATATTGTTGACCTGGTTGCCATTACAGCTAATCAGGCTATTGATACGAAATAAATTACAAACTATAAAGCAAAAAGTTAATTATGGCTGAAGTTATTGTTGAGTCAATTGAGAATTACGGATTAAGTCAGAAATCAGCATCACGTACACTCTTCTCGAAAGTGGGACTGGTTGGTTGCGGATCGGTGGGCCAAAATATTGCCCTGCTGATCAGCCAGAAGGAACTCGAGGTTATTTTCATCGAGCTGTCTGAGGAGAAAGTGCATGCTGCCTTAACCAATATTGAACAGGAGTTGGATAACATGATCAACCGATGGGGAATGACGCCTGGTGAGAAAAGAGCCATTCTGGCACGTATCAGCGGTTATGTTGGTTATGATCACCTCCGGAGTTGCGACCTGGTTATTGAAGCCATCCGTTCCAAAAGCCGCGACCAGCGAATCACTTGCCGCAAAGAGGTTTTTAAAAATATCGAGAAATATGTGTCGCGCGAAACCATTATCGCCACTAATTCCACTACAATTACCATAACGGAATTGGCATCCGATTTGGAATACAGGGACAGATGCGTGAGTCTTCATTTCCTTTCCAATGTTCCCGGGGCAAAAATGGTTGAGGTGGTCAGAAGCCTCTATACTTCAGATGAAACATTCGACAAGGTGTGCAAGTTTATCAACATGATCGGGAAAGTTATGGTAAATGTACAAGAATCTCCCGGCATGATCAGCATCAGGATGTTTGTTAACCTAGTTAATGAAGCCTGTGAATTGTTGATGGAAGGTGTTGGCTCGGTTGCCGACATAGATAATACCATGAGAATCGGTCTGGGACTCACACTGGGTCCTTTCGAACTTGCCGATAAGGTTGGTCTGGATAAGGTTGAAAGATGGATGGACAACCTGTATGGAGAATTCGGAGGTATTAAATATAAGGCTTCACCTGTTTTAAAAAGACATGTAAGGGCGCATCAATACGGCCGTTCTACAGGTGTGGGCTTTTACACATATGACGAGACAGGAAAAAGAATCAGTTAATTGTCTGACTTATTGACTTTAATTAAAATACGGATAATAATTAATTAACATGAAGATATTGGTTTTAAATTGCGGCAGCTCATCCATCAAGTTCCAGT
>CAYVBH010000012.1:0-27996 GCA_964449015.1 uncultured Bacteroidales bacterium | reverse complement strand
GTTGCACCGGTGAAAATATTGATTGCCGAGCCAATAACCAGTCCTGCCGCCAGCAAATAAAACGAAGTGCCTGTTATTTTGAGTGCCTGTTTTTCAAACCGGTCCCTGGAGGTGATATCGCTAATGCCTGCCTTATTCATACGAATGACCATGTGAAGGATTCCGGCTCCCGACAATACTTCAACAAAGCTGTCAACTCCAAAGCCCAGCAAGGCAAGTGTTTCATCTTCAATACCAAAAAACACCGAAACCAGTCCTTCGGCCAGGTTGTACACTATGGTTGCAATTGCCAGGTAAAATGCCGTGCGCAATGATTTTGCCGGTGATATTTCAAGTTTTTCATTCATGGGTTGAGGTATTTGCTCCGGTTCCAATACTCATCATACTGGGTTTGCCTTCGAGCTGTGCGGCTGCATCTACACTGAATGTCCCCTGGGTGATAATCTCTTCTCCTTCATTTAAGCCACTCACAACTACATAGCTGTTCCCCAATGAAGGACCCATTTCAATTTCTCTCATTTTAAAAACAGGTTCATCTGTTTCGGGCTGTTTTACATATACAATAGAACGTTTTCCTGTCCACAGCACTGCAGATGCTGGAATTACCAAGTAGTTCCTGTGTTCTTTCAAATTTGCTTTTACAATACCTTTAGCAAACATTTCGGGTTTTAGCTTTCCGGAAGTGTTGCTGATTTCTGTCCTTACCTTTGAAACACGGGTAACCGGGTCGAGTACCGGGTCGATAAATGCAATTTTCCCGCTGAAACTAATGCCTGGTATTGCCTGCACGGTAAATGTAATCCTGTCACCTACGTATAAAAATGGCAGATCACTTTCATAAGCATCGAACATTACCCATACATGTGAAAGATTTGCCACATCATATAATACAGTCCCTGCCGACACGTAGTCGCCTATGTTTACCCGTCGCGCAATTACGATTCCGGTTGAATTGGATAGTATTTCGAAATCATGATGTACCTCACCGGAATTTTCAATTTCCGAAATCTGGTTTTCGGCAATTTTCCATGAACGAAGTTTTTCTTTCGCCGCTTCGTATATATCTGGCTGTAATTGTTTCATTTTTGCAGCTTCCAGAAGTTCCTGTTGGGCGGTAATCAGCTCAGGTGAGTATATGGTAGCCATAATCTGACCTTTATGTACGGCTTCACCTGTAAAATTAACCATGAGTTTTTCAATCCTTCCGGGCAAATGGGCTGCCTGGTTCTGCAACAGCCGTTCATCGGCCTGAACCTTACCATACAATCGAACTTCCTTAACTGGCTTGTGTTTGGTAACTACCGAAGTTAGAACATTTGCCAATTGTGCAGCTTCTTTTGAAAGGTGAATTGCATCGGGGTCCACAGGTGATGTGTTTTGAACCATTGGAATTAAATCCATACCACAAATTGGGCATTTGCCGGGTTTGTCCATACGAATTTGCGGGTGCATAGCACAAGTCCAGATGGTTGTATTTCTGGTTTCGGCAGCTTGCTCTTGTTTAACCTCTATTTTGTGTGAGGGATGGAAAAACAACCAACCTAAAATAAGTCCACCAATAGTGAAAAGGCTGTAAATGACGTATTTGTTTGATAATATCTTTTTCATATAATGTAATTTACCGTGTTTACTGAATTTGAGTATGTGCCATTAATCGCTTTAACCAGGCTATTGCAGTATTGTAATCGCCAAGAGCCTCGACCTGTTTTGTTTCGTAATCAAGCAATTGTTGACGGACACGCAATAAATCGGTTAATCCAGTGCCGGAGGCCGAAAAGTTTTTAATCATAATATCGAGTGTCTTTTTTGCCAACTGGCTTTGATTGGCATAAAGGTTCATACGTCTTTCGGCATCCTGATACAATTGCAGGGCTTCGTAATACTCGGTTTGTAACGAGTTTGATACTGCTTTATAGCCTTGTTCATTGGCCGATTTCAGCAGGTCGGCTTCGGTTTGCATGGCTTTGTACTTCTTGCGATAAATAGGTAAAGTAACCGTAACCATTGGCATAATCATGTCTTTGCCATTCATTCCCGATGTGGACATTTCGTTTTTGTTGATTACCGAATAATTTACACCCATACCTGCCATCGGGTAACCCATGCGTGAAACCATTTTTTTTCTGGCTTCAAGCGATTGTCCTTCGTATTTCAACATGCCCAGCATGGGATTGTTGGCCAGCATACTGTCGGAAACTGTCAATAACGAAAAGCCCAGTGTGTCGGGTTCTGTGCGGTCGGGTAAAGAAACGGGGGAAGTTATAGAACGGTTCAAATAGCTGTTGAACCTTGCTGTGATGGTTTTCTGCTGGTTTTTCAATAAAGAAATATTGTTATCGATTTCGCCAATCTCGATTTGAATACGGTATAAATCGGCCAATCCTGAACCGCCGGAGCTTGCACCCATACTTGATTGACTATTGCCCATTGATGATAGTATGCCAGCATTTGATTGATTATTGCCAGAGTTTCCGTTCATACCGTTCATGCCCTGAGAGCTTGAAAGATTGCTCTGTTTGGGGTTGGTTGACATGTTTCCGCTTATAGATGATGAATTGCTGCTGCCTTTTGAAACCGCCTTAAATTTGACCATTGAAAGCCTTTCGAGGGTGTGAAGTATTTCCAGGTTCCTTTCGGCAATGCGGATGTTCTGGCTGTTCTTTTGCAATTCGTACCAGGTGCGTTGCACCTCATAAAATACCTGTAATTTGGTATCACGCAACGATTCGTATTTGGTTTTAGCCATTAAGCTCATTTCGTCCTTTGCATTTTTAAGGACACCAAACCACGGGAACATTTGCATTAACTGAATATCAGCAATCTGATTACCACTTACCAATTCCATAGGACTGAGGAACACACCCAGGCTCAATTCGGGGTCGGGTAGGCTGCCAACTTGAGGCACTTTCTGTAAAGCAGCCTGATATTCATTGTACTTCTGTAATACCAAAGGGTTGTTTTTGGTGGCAATTTCGAGGTATTGCATAAGCGAATCGGTCTGTTGCTGGCCTAGGGCAACGAAATAACCACCAAACGCAAGGAACGTAAGCAGCAAGTTTTTATAAATTGTCGTTCTCATTGTTTTCGTGATTGTTTAAAGATTCAACACTGTTGGTTTTAACGTGACCTACGTCCCATTCACGCCACATTGCCTGAAACAAAGGCACAACAAAAATGGTCATTACCTGAATGAGCATACCGCCGAAGGTAGGTATTGCCATTGGAACCATAATATCGGCCCCTTTGCCTGTTGATGTAAGCACAGGTAGCAAGGCAATAACAGCAACTGCTGTTGTCATCATGGCAGGTCGGACACGCTTTTTACCTGCAGTAACCACGGCATCCCTTACAGCGTGCACGGTATTAGGCTTGCGTTCTTCAAATACCTGGTGAATGTACGTACCCATAATTACCCCGTCGTTGGTAGCAATGCCAAATAAGGCGATGAACCCGACCCACACGGCCACACTCAGGTTGATGGGGTGCATCTGGAACATATCCCGAATGTTGATGCCAGCAACGGTAAAGTTCATAAACCAATCCTGACCATATAGCCAGAGCATCATAAAACCACCAGCAAAAGCAACAAACACGCCTGAAAAATGTATAAATGAAGCGGTAACCGTTCGGAACTGGAAGAACAGCAGCAGGAAAATCATTATCAAACTGAGCGGTATAACAATGGACAGCCTTTTGGTTGCCCTAAGTTGTTGTTCGTAGTTACCGGCAAATTTGTAGGAAACACCGGGTTGCAGTTTGATTTCGCCTGAATCAATCTTTTTCTGAATGATTTTGGCTGCTTCATCTACAACATCGACCTCAGCTTTGCCTTCAGTTTTATCGAAAATTACATAGCCAACTAAAAATGTATTTTCGCTGCGAATCATCTGTGCACCCCGTGTATAGTCTATATCGGCAACTTCTCCTAATGGGATTTGCACTGCGTTCATAGCAGGTATGAGTATCCGTTTTAGATCTTCAGGGTTGTCCCTGAGTTCACGGGCATAGCGCACCCGCATAGGGAAACGCTCACGGCCTTCGACAGAAGTCGTTAAAGTCATACCACCGACAGCAACCTGCAATATTTCCTGAACATCGCTGACATTCATTCCATAACGAGCCATAGCCTCACGGTTGAGTTTTATCTCGATGTAAGGAGCGCCCATGGCACGGTCGTAAAACACCGATGAGGCTTTTACTGAAGGTACGTCTTTGAGGGCTTTTTCAAATTCCATTCCGGCCTGTTCAATAGTTGCCAAATCGGGACCATACACTTTCAAGCCCATTGGCGCACGCATACCCGTTGAAAGCATTACCAGGCGGGTTTCTATGGGTTGCAATTTGGGTGCGGAAGTTAAGCCCGGAATGTTGGTAACCTTAACAATTTCGTTCCAGATATCAACAGGCTTTTTGATCTGTGGCCGCCATTGACGGAAATACTCACCTTTGGCATCGGGGACAAGGCTATCAGCCGGAATTGCCCTGAAGGCTTCTTTTGCAGGATTGTATGTATTACCGTTTTTTTGAATGTAACTACCGTCTTTACTGACTTTGAAGCGCATCCGATGGCCGTCTTCGTCTAAAATATATTCGGAACGGTAGTTGATAGTGTTCTCAAACATTTGCACAGGTGCGGGGTCCAGGGCTGAATTTACACGCCCCCACTTGCCAACGGCAACCTCTACTTCGGGAATGTCAGAAAGGCGTTTATCGAGTGTTTCAATGTAATTCATGTTCTTCCCGATACTCGAATGTGGCATGCTGGTTGGCATAAGCAAAAATGAGCCTTCATTGAGTGACGGCATGAACTCTTTACCTGTGCCGGGAAACACTTTTACAGGGGCTTGCCAAACGGCTGTTTGCCTAAAAGATTTCCAACCGGCCTTTTCAAAGCCAGTGGCCACAAAGCCAACTGTATTCTCGAAGCCCAGCCATACCAAAATACCAAATAACAACATGAATGCCGGGAGTAACAGAAATTTCCATTTGTTACGCAAGCCCCAGCGCAATATGGGTTCGTAGAAATGAACCAAAAGCATTAATGCAGAAAGAATAACGGCCACAATGCCCGTAACAAAAAGAAAATTAACCAATGTACTGTTGTGTGCGCCCAACGGTAACCACTCGATAGACAGGTAATACACTGCAACCAATACAGTAATGGCAATATTAATATAGTTTGGAAATTCTTTGCGCTTGGATGTCCAGCGAAAATCGAACAAATTGTTTATACCAATTGCGATTAATGCTAAAGCAGTCCAGCTATGCCAAAAGATAATGAAAAATACGCCTGCCGCAATTAAAGTGCTATTCCACACCTTGCGGATTCTTTTTGTATCGAAACGGATATTGAAAAAAATATGTACCAGCGTTGGCAACACTACGATGCCCAGAATAAAGGCAGAAAGTAAAGCAAAGGTTTTGGTAAATGCCAACGGGCGAAATAATTTACCCTCGGCAGCTTCCATAGCAAACACGGGCAAAAAGCTGACAATGGTAGTGGATATTGAGGTAACCACTGCCGCTCTTACTTCGGTAGTGGCCTTAAAAATTACTGACAATAGTTTTTTGCCACGTATGCCTTGGTTCTCTGGCATTTCCAGGTGTCGTAAAATATTCTCTACATCCACAATGCCAATATCCACCATAACCCCAATGGCAATAGCAATACCAGAAAGGGCGACAATATTGGCATCAACCCCGAACAATTTCATTAAAATGAATGTCATCAAAACACCGATCGGCAGTAATCCGGCAACGATAAGCGAAGCCCGAAGGTTAAGCATAAGCACAATGATTACGATAATGCTGATTAAGATTTCGTGCGATAATGCCGATTCGAGCGTGCCGATGGTTTCCTTAATTAAGCCTGTACGGTCGTAAAACGGAACAATGGTAACCTTTGAAATGCTGCCGTCGGGCATGGTTTTTTGCGGTAAACCTGCATCAATATCCTTGATTTTGCCCTTAATATTATTGATAACCTCCATCGGGTTTGAGCCATAGCGTGCAACCACCACGGCGCCCACTGCTTCAACTCCTGATTTGTCGAGGCCGCCCCTGCGGGTGGCAGGTCCATATGAGGTGTGGGCAACGTCTTTAATACGGACTGGAAAATTGTTGCGAACTGAAACAACCGAGCTTTCAAGGTCTTCTATGTTCTTAACGTAGCCCAAGCCCCTTATTATATACTCTACATTGTTGAGTTCGACGGTTTCAGCCCCGATGTCGAGGTTACTTTTACGAACGGCGTTCATCACATCCATCACCGACACGCCGAAAGCTTTCAATGCATCAGGGTTGATGTCCACCTGGTATTCCTTTACGAATCCACCCACAGAGGCCACTTCCGAAACACCTTCTGCAGCAGAAAGACTGTATTTAACGTAGAAATCCTGGATGGACCGAAGTTCTTGCGGATCCCAGCCTCCGTTGGGTTTTCCGGTTTCGGGGTCGCGCCCTTCAAGTGTATACCAGAATATCTGGCCCAACGCAGTGGCATCAGGTCCCACTGTAGGGGTAACACCGGCAGGTAAGGTTCCTGCCGGCAATGAATTGAGCCTTTCCAGAATGCGCGAACGGCTCCAGTAAAAATCCACATTGTCTTTGAAAATGATATAAATAAAAGACATGCCGAACATGGAGGTACTGCGTATGGTTTGCACTCCCGGAATACCCATAAGTGAGGTGGTTAACGGGTAAGTTACCTGATCCTCGATATCCTTGGGTGAGCGCCCCATCCATTCTGTGGCTATAATCTGCTGGTTCTCGCCGATATCAGGAATGGCATCCACCGGAACCGGATCACGGGGAAACCAGCCCGTGTGCCAGTTAAATGGTGAATATGCCAAGCCGAAAACCACAAAGGCTATGAGAAACAGGAAGGTTACCAGGCGGTTATCAAGAAAATATTTTACTAACCGATTAAACATATTAATATGTTAATGTGATAATTTGCTAAGGTTGCGTAAAAAGTCTGCTCTAGTGTGTATGTCATTGCGAACGTAGTGAAGCCTGCCTACCGGCAGGCAGGCCTCGCAATGACGATGGGAAAGACACCTTTCACAGCCATTGGCAAATTGCCAAATTGCAATATTGTCAAATTATCTATACTTGCAGCACCCCGGCAACGCATCATACACCTTGTCATCGGCCTTGTACTTTTCTGTGTCGTGACCCACGGCAGCAATTTTCTTCTGCACATCGTCTCTCTTCACTTTTGCCGGATCATATACAAGGGTCAGTAACTGACCTTTCTCGTCCCATGTTGCTTTGGAAACACCATCCACGTGAGCGGCTTTTTCAATACGGGTTTTACACAAGTCGCAACTGCCCGAAACTTTTATGGTTTCAGTTTTGGTAGCAACTGTCTTTGTCTGGGTATTTGCCTGGGCAAAGGAAACTACACCCATTACCAATGCCAATACCGCAGTAATCATATATTTTACTGTTTTCATTGCTTTAGATATTAAAGTAATTAATTGAAAATAAAGACATAACAGGTAAAATGGTCTTTTTACCGGTTCAACGAAGTATTAGAAAATCTATAGTCAAATGCGGAAAACACAAATGCATGCCAGGCTCACCTCATTAGCAATGGATTTTCGGGGTGGACTGACATTTGCGTAAGAAGATACAGGATAAATTAACGAAGTCGATAAAACGCTTACAGAAAGGGCAGAAACCTTCACATGCTTCCTGGCAGGATCCTCAACCTGAAGGGTAGAGGGAAAGTAATTGTTGTCGACAGTGAGATAAGCAATTATGTTCTGGCAACAATTTCTTGCAATGCCTTCATGAATCGGGCAGCTTTTTTCCGGGACTTCCATACCACATCCGGCCAGTTTGCCGGCGAACGACCATTTCACAGCCACCACCTCGCCCTGGCATAGGTGACTTGCCATGGAAAGGTGCATACCCGATACAAGAATGAGCGCTGTTATGAATATGGAAAATTCTTTTTTCATTAAAGGAAAAAACGTTTCAGCAATGAAATTGTTCTATCAAAATAGAGAAAAATCATTAAGAAAAATCAAAAGATTAATTACCTGTCTGGGGAATTCTCCTGTTGCTTAATACAAACGCTACCATTAGCAGACAGGCTAAAAAGGCCATGACCGACCCAAAATAAAAAGGCGCATTCGAATTGACTTTATCATATAATGTGCCTGCTATTAAGCTTGCCGGTAACAGGGTTACCCCCAGAACGGCATGATACAAGCCAAAACCTGTGCCCTTCAGTTCCTTATTGACCATATCGGAGACCAGGGCTTTTTGTGTTCCGTCTGTTAACGCGCTGTAAAAGCCATACATAACAAACAAGAGTATGAAAATACCTATAGAGTTAAACTTGCCAAAAAGGAAATAAACAACCGCATAGATTAGAAAACCAACGATGATCAGTTTTTCACGGCCAATGCGGTCAGACAGCTTTCCGGCAGGAATGGCAAGGAATACCGATACCGAATTGAAGATCATGTACACAAAAGGAACATACGATTTGTCGATCCCAGTTTCTGCAGTTTTAACCAACAGGAGTGCGTCGGCTGAGTTACCCAGGGTGAACACAAAAATGATGACCAGGAAAAAATAGAATTTCCGCGGAAGCTGCTTAAGTTGGAATGCCGGGAGGTTCTCATTCTTTTGTGCTTTGGTCTCCTTAATGAACAGGGCAATGGTCAGAACACCCAGTAATGCCGGGATGGTGGCGATCAGAAAGATGTGTTTATAATTCAGCGGAAAAAGCGATAAAAGCAGGAAGGCTGTCAGCGGGCCAATGATGGCGCCGCTGTTGTCCATGGCCTTGTGAAATCCGAAATTCTTACCAGTTTCATTGTTTTGAACGGACCCACTGATCAGACTGTCACGCGGAGCCGTGCGGAGTCCTTTCCCGATGCGTTCGAAAAATCTGATCAATAATACATGAAAAGGTTTTCCTGCAAGTGCATAAATGGGAGTAGCCAAAGCTGTTATGCCATACCCGATTAGCATGAAGGGCTTGTTTTTACCAATCTTATCGCTCCAGTAGCCAGAAAAAGCTTTCAGCAATGAGGCAGTGCTTTCCGCAATTCCTTCGATCAGTGAAATGGCTGTTTTTGAAGCCCCTATCGATAATAGAAACAGGGGCATTATACTATATATCAATTTTGTAGAGGTATCGGTAAAGAAACTTGTCAATCCGGTGAAAAACACATTTCTCTCCAATCCAAACAGGTGGCTTTTACTCATCTTTACTAAATCATTTGATGTTTACACATACTGCTGATCATTTGTTTCCGACTTCAAAAATAGAGTGGTTTTTGTCTATCATAACGGGGTATCTTCATAATATGCAGTGAGAGGTTTCAGGGGAGTTTTAATAATTTGAAAATTGCTTAATTCGACAATTAGAAAATTTGTAAGCATGTCTGACAAACAAGGGACATGCTAATTATTTGATTGGTTTTTCTGATTATTTGGAAAAACTTTCCCGTTTTTCTGCCCTGTTTGATATTTCCCTGATATCTTTCACATAGATCACATTGCGCGGATAACCGTGCTGTGAGGCATAAATCATAGAAAGTGCCACCTGCCTCATGGTGGATACGATGTTGGGAAAAGCAAATTTGATAATCGGTATCAGCCAGGCTAAGTACTTGTAGTAACTTAAAACCCTTTTCTGGCCGCGATTGGCAATCATAAAACCGATACGATACCCAAAGGCTTGTTTAAAAGGCAACTTCATCAAATCATTTTCGGTTTTGCCTTTGATACGTGCCCAGGCCATGCGTCCTTTCTCGGTACTGTCGGTTCCGCCGCCGCTCACGTATATGAACGACATGCTTGGGTTGGGGTTCAGACATCTGGCAAAATGCAAGGTGGTATCATAGGTGGTTCTGCGGTATTCGTCTTCTTTCATACCTACGCTGCTGACACCAGCACAGAAAAAACAAGCATCATAGCCTTTCAGCTTTTCATCATCTTCGTGCAGTAACAGAAAATCGGGAACAATATACTCTTTTAATTTTGGATGTGTAATGCCTGTTGGTTTCCGGCTCACGCTCAGAATTTCAGTTATTTGCGGCAGGTTAAGGCATTCAAGCAGAACCCCTTCACCAACCATTCCGGTTGTACCTGTGATGATTACTTTCATATTGATTTTCGTTTAGAGAGTTACTCAAAAGTACATTATTCACGAATATAATAACTGGGTTATACCTTTCCTGTTTTGTTGGTCTCATCATGTGTACAATAGCTCCCGGTTATAATCAATGAAAGAATATATTGAAAAAAGAGCGGGAGTTGTGGTCTTAACAGTTTGACCTATTTTGGTGTTACATTCAAAAAGCATTTTGTAAAATCCCCTTCAGAATTGTTGCAATAAGGGAAAGATGTTGTAAATTATCAATCATTATGTCGTTTAAAAGCACACTTTGGTCGGTAAATGGATTGATTTATCCAAAAAATGGAATTATAAGTCTATATTTAAGAGTCAAAATCACGCAACCATAAATAATTTTACACAAGGCGTACTTTATAATCAATTAAAAATATCAGAATAAACATGAAAAAGAAAAATCGCTTTTTTATCATTCTTTCTTTGGCACTTGTTCTGCCTGTCACATTAATGATGGTAATAGCCATGTCAGGTACCGAAAGAAATGTTGCTATGGCCCGACCTGAAGGTCCTTGTGACATTTATGCTGCTGCAGGTAATCCATGCGTTGCAGCCCATAGCAGCACACGCGCGTTGTATGCCTCGTATATTGGTCCATTGTACCAGGTTATGCGTCAATCAGATGGCAAAACCCTGGATATTGGCGTGGTTCAATCAGGTGTGAGTGATCCGGGCGGATATGCCAATGCAGCTGCGCAGGATGAATTCTGTTCCAATACCTATTGCTGGATTACTATTCTTTATGATCAGTCAGGTAAAGGTAACCACCTTGTTCAGGCTCCTCGTGGCGGATTCAGTGGCCCTTCCATGGGAGGATTTAACAATTTGCCCATAGCAGATATGGCTCCCATTACCATTATGGGGCATAAGGTTTATGGTATATTTATAGAGCCGGGCATGGGACTTCGTTGGAATGATGCCAAAGGTACCGCAGTAGATGATCAGGCCGAAGGTCAGTATTGGGTTATCAGCGGCCATCATTACAATTCAGGATGCTGTTACGATTACGGCAACGCTGAGACGGATAGCCGTGATGATGGCGATGGTACCATGGAAACAACATACTTTGGAAACGCAACAGCTTGGTATCGTGGCCAGGCTCCGGGTCCTTGGATTATGACTGACCAGGAGAACAATCTTGTGGGGTGCGTAAATGCTTCTCCCAATGATAAATTTTGCCCTGACATCCCAAGCATAAGCTGGCGTTTTGTTACAGCGACAGCCGATGGAGAACCACACCATTGGAGGTCGATGGGAGGTGATGCTCAGCATGGTGATCTGCAAATTATGTTTGATGGCTCTCGTATAATAAACGACAGAAACAGCTACGATCCTATGCGCAAGCAGGGCGCAATACTTTTAGGAAACGGCGGCGATAACAGTGTGGGCTCACAAGGTACTTTCTATGAAGCAGCAATGACAGCCCCCGGAACTTTTCCTTCAAAGGAAACCAATCAGAAAATACAGGCCAATATTGTGGCAGCCAAATATGATGTTCACCCTCTCAGTCTTACCCCGGCTAATGCCAAAGATACACCTCCGGGATTGCAGACATTTTCTCCGCTTTCTTCTCAAAACTCAACTTTAACATTTACAAATATTACTGGTTCGCCTGTGAAGGATCTTGCGCTCAGTATTGCAGTGCCTTCAGGTTGGAAATCAGTTGTATTGAATTCAAAAGAAACTTCCAAAAAATTCGAAGGTCCTATTCCTCCAGGTGCTTCAGTCAGTGCAACTTTTACTGTTACATCCGGATCCGAAACCTTTAATGGCGACCTGGTTGGAAAGGCATCGTGGACTAATACCGCAAGTAACCTTACTCAATCCGAATCAGCCATTGAAAAAGTACGTAATGTCAATCCGGTTAAAATTAACGAGTTTCGTATAAGTTCCGGTTCTTCGGGAAATTCAACCGATTCATTTATTGAACTTTATAATGCCGGTGAGAGTGAAGTAAATATATCTGACTGGACATTGACTCATCATGCAGCACAAATGCCCGTTTTCTCATCCGTAAAAATTCCGTCAGGAACAAAATTACCACCTCATGGTTTTTACCTGCTGGCATTATCTAACTCGGGACTGGCAGTTCAGGCAAAGAAAGGTGAATCGGTTATTTTTGTGAGAAGCACCGCAGGAATGTCAGTTGGCGATGTTATAGAAATCGGTAACGGTTCGGCTATAGAAAAACGTAAAATTACCAGCCTGGGTACAGTAGCAGGTCTAGGTGAGCCAAAGAATCCCTCTCCTTTCGGCGGTCGTCCCGAACCTGGCAGTGCCACAACTCTATGGCAGCCTCTACCGGATGGTCCCGTTATTACCATCCCTAAAGGTTCAACTAATGTACCGGTAACAAGTATTGATGGCTTTGTTGTGGGCCAAAAAATGGCCATTGGATATGGTGCTACTTATCCCGCTGTTTCTCTGTCTATTGAGAAATACGAAGTGGTTACGATTACCAAAGTAGGTAAGCCCGGTACACAAGCATGGTTATCTGCTGATGCTAAAGCCGGTGCAAAAAATATTAAAGTATCCTCTGTTGAAAATATTTCAGTAGGTGACAAAATCAGACTCGATATCGACAGTAAAGATCATGGTATTGAAACAGTAAGTGTTAAGAATGTTGGAACTAAATCTGTTCGCAGCACCTTTGATGGTCCATTGAAAGAAAGTGAAGATCCGGGTACGGGACTTGATTTAGTAAAACCTTTGAAATTCAACCATGCATCAAACATGCCATTCAGTGTAAGAGGTACTGGTATTAGCTTTGAACCTGCAACTGCTTTTGATCATTCAAGTAATGAACCGGTATTGCCTCTTGGAACCGGAATAACACTCGATCAACCACTGGAAATGGACCATCCAATAAACGCAATTGTTCTTGACAAGAATGTTACAACATCAGGCTATCAGGGTTCTGTCGTTCCTGATCTATATTTTGGAGGTCCGGCTCTTTCTGCACAAGCAGGCAACATGATACTGCGCGATGCTTCAGGAAATGTGGTGGATGGGTTAAACTATGGCCTGTTGGTAGATCCATGGGCTTCTGAAGGGTATCAGGCTACATCAGGAGCAGGAGAAAGCGGATGCTTTGTTCCTTCACCGGTTACAGGCCGGGGTTTCAGATTTTCGCCTGTTGCAAGTCAACCTAACAAAAGCGCCGGACGTTATCCCGACGGATTCGACAGCGACTTCAACTGTCGTGATTTCCTTGTTCAAAATTCCGTCGCTATCAGCGTTCCTTCATCTGCCGGTTCAAATAATATAAAAGTTAACAGTGTTGCAGGACTTATCATTGGGCAAAGAATATTCATTGACTATGGTATCAATAGTGAAAGTGGGGTTATAACTGTAATTGGAACATCAGGTGGCACTACATTAGCTACTTCTACTAAAGCCGGAGTAAAAGTAATTCCGGTTGCAGGTTCCGAAGGTTTCAATGCAGGTCAGACAATTACCATTGACGATGGGTCAAATAGTGAATCAGCCATCATTGCGTCAATTAAGCCTGCACGACGCCGTTTTGGCCCGGGTGCAACTGCACCGGTTGATTCCATAACCATTACTTTGCCCCTTATTAAAGCGCATAATACCGGAACAATGGTTTCAGGTAGTGGCATCACTCTTGCTTCACCCTTAACTAAACCACATGGTGTTGGTACCCAATTAACAAGTAACGTTCCTACACCTGGTGAGCCCAATGAGTTTATCAGGAAATGAATGGGATCAAAAACATACTAATGTGAGAATTAATTTGCTCCGCGGCTCTATAAGATGTCGCGGAGTTTATTTATATCATGAGGAGGACCAGACTTGGCTGCTAATAAAAAATTAATACCTCAAAGATCATGGCCCCGGTGGCGCTTTGTTATGCTGGGATTGAACATGTTGGCCTTAGTGTTAAGCACAATTCTTAGTTGGCATTATTTGCAGAATGGTACAATGGCAGGTTGCGGCACCGGAAGCTCATGTGACCAGGTATTAAATAGCCGCTGGTCGGAAATTGCAGGCATACTACCTATCAGCGGTTTGGCCCTTAGCTTGTATCTTGCTTTACTTGTTGCTGGCTCTTTTATTGGACCCACCACTGAGAATGCTGTCAAGAATCTGGCATGGAGGGTGATGTTAATTATAGCCGGTGCCATTGTCGGGAGTGCGATATGGTTTACCGTATTGCAAAAATGGGTAATTGGAGCCTTTTGTCCATACTGCATGGGTCTGCACGGAACCGGTCTGATTTTGTCAATTCTAATCATTAGTCGGTCTTTCTCAAAAATCATTCGTCCTTTGCCGGCAACTGGTTTTATATTTATCGGTTTGATACTGGCAGGCATGTTGGCTGCTTTTCAGAGTGGATTCAGACCATCCACCGCTTATATTGATGGTGGCTCACAGGAATTTTTTGATGCAATTGATTACCACAATGCTCCGGTTTTAGGTTCTGCAGACGCTCCTTATAAAGTGAATGTGCTCTTTGACTATCAATGCGCACACTGCCAGAAAACACATTTTATGTTGAATGAGGCTGTCAACCGGTATAGTGGTCGACTGGCATTTGCATTATGTCCCGTTCCATTGAATTCTGAATGCAATCCTTATATACCTCAGGATAACGATGCTTTCAAAAATTCATGCGAACTGGCAAAGATTGGACTGGCAGTATGGATTGCGAAACGTGACGTTTTTCCTGACTTCGAAAACTGGATGTTTACATTTGAATCGGGTGACAGGTGGAATCCGAGAAGCCTCAACGCTGCAAAAGAAAAAGCAATAGAATTAATTGGCCCTGAAAACTTTAATGCTGCCTATTCTGACCCATGGATTGAAAAATATATGGAAACCTGCATTGCTATTTACGGCCAAACACTTCAAAATGGAAAGGGAGGCGTCCCAAAATTAATTTATGGCTCCCGATGGATTATACCCGAAGTATTTAATGCAGATGATTTTGTAAAGATGCTGCAGGAAAGTCTGGATGTACCAAAACCATAATTCAAAAGGTTGTATGGGCATTGCCATATGATTTATAATTAATACTTCTGAATATATAAAAAATATTTTATCATGAAAGGAAGAAATCGTTTTTTAAGCATTCTGGTAATAACATTCTTACTGCCCATATCGGTGATGATGTTTATTGCTATGTCTGGATTTAGAAGTAGTTCCTCCTTGGCAAGACCAGAGGGGCCTTGTGATATATATAATAAATCTGGAACACCCTGTGTCACAGCTCACAGCACTACCCGTTCACTAATTGCTTCTTATAACGGGCCATTATACCAGGTAAAGCGTCAGTCGGATGGTAAGACTTTAGACATAGGAGTAGTTCAGGCAAGCGAAAGCGATCCGGGCGGATATGCCAATGCAGCAGCTCAGGATGAATTTTGTGCTAATTCGCTTTGTTGGATCACTGTTATATATGACCAGTCGGGATACGGTAATCATCTGATGCAGGCCCCTCCGGGCACATTTAAAGGACCGGATAAAGGTGGTTTTAACACATTACCTATTGCTGATATGGCACCAATTACCATTATGGGGCATAAGGTTTATGGAGCTTATATTATGCCAGGAATGGGTTTAAGAAATAACAATGCAACAGGGGTTGCCATCAATGATGAACCTCAGGGAATTTATATGGTTTTTGACGGTACGCATTATGATAATGGATGCTGCTTTAATTATGGGAACACATCAACCAATAGTCGCGCAGTTGGCAGAGGCACTATGTCTACTGTATATTTTGGTTCATCCACCGTGTGGGGCAGTGGTAGCGGAACTGGTCCATGGATTATGTCAGACATGGAAGCGGGACTTTTTTCCGGTTACAATACCCATGTAAATATTGAAAATCCTACAATTGATTCCTGGCGTTTTGTGACGGGCATGGTTAATGGTGGTGGCGAAAATCAGTGGGAAATACGAGGTGGCAATGCCCAGGAAGGTCAGCTAGAAATATTTTATAAAGGAATTCGTCCTGAATCGCGCGAGAATGATTTTTATTACCCTATGCATAAGAAAGGCTCCGTTCAAATGGGTAACGGTGGTGATAATGGCAACGGTTCTGCCGGCACCTTTTACGAAGGTATTATGACTTCAGGATATCCTACAGAAGATGCTATTAATGCTGTGCAGGCTAATATTGTTTCGGCAAAATACGATGTTCCATGGTTGACTCTTTCACGTATTACAACATTTACTCCAAAATCATCTCAGGAGGTCACTCTTACCTATACCAACACAACAGGAATTTCTGTTTCAGATGTCGAACTGAGCGTTAGCTTGCCTGATGGCTGGAAATCATGGGTTGCCGGTGCAAATGACGCTTCAAAAACTTTCTCTGATATTATTGCTCCTGGTTCGAGCGTGAAAGCCTCATTCATGATAACTTCATCATTATATACAGGTACAGGCTATCTTACAGCAAAAGCTGAATGGAAAAGTCCGAGGAAGACAGGAACGCAAAATGAATCCATTGCAACCAGAATAAGAAATGTTCCTCCAGTGAAGATTAATGAAATCAGGCTGGGTACCAACACCAATCCCACTAACCAGTTTATTGAACTTTACAATGCATCCGATAATGAAGTTGATATATCAGGATGGTCGTTGATCAATACCAGAAGTGAATGGGCTCCTGTGAAACTGGCAACCTTCCCGACAGCAACAAAAATCGCCGCAGGGAAATTTTATCTGCTGGGGTTAGCAGGCTCCGGACTGGCTTCTCCGGTAAAGAAGGGAGAAACTACGATTAATGTACTCAATAACGATGGTTTTCAGGTAGGACAGCAAATTACTATTGATGGTGAATTACTAAAAATTAAAAGCATTGGAACACCTGCTTCTCCTATGACAACCATTTTTGTTCCTGTTTCAACAGGGCCATGGCTTACAATTCCTGTCGGTTCAACTAACATTCCTGTTACCAACACAGCTGGTTTTGTGGTTGGACAAAAGATTGGTATTGATATGGGAGGCAAGTATGAAGAGGCTGTTGTTACTTCTGTTGGCAAAGCTGCAACGCAAACAAACCTATCATCTGCAGCAAGATCCGGAGACACTAAAATTAACGTGGTAGCTAATTCCAATATGACTGTCGGTGATATACTCACAATAGGTACAGGAGCCCGTAAAGAAACTGTAAAGGTAAAACGTCTCATCAAAGTGGTGGCGGCTCCGGTGGGAAGAGGATTTGGACAGGAAGGGATTAATACCGAGGCTGGAGAAGTGGAATTGACCACACCGCTTCAATTCAACCACATGATTGATGTGGATGTTTCTTGTCCGGGTACGGGAATTAGTTTCTCACCTGCCACACGTTATGAGCATAAAAGCGGTGATGCATTACAAGCTCTGGGTAGTGGTATAACAGTTGAAACTGCATTGAATAAAAATCATGAAGCCGGCACAGCAGTTCTAAACAGCACAGCACAATCAAAAGGTTATCAGGGTGCTGTAGCTCCTGATTTTTGGTATGGAGCTCCTCTGTCATCCACTGCAGGCTCAGTTGCACTGATGGATGCCCGTGGCTTGGCGATCGTTGATGCCCTTGTTTATGGATCTCAGCAAAGTAACTCAAGTGCTAACGGAACAATAACCAGTCCTGAAATTGCCACCCTTGAGGGCGACCAAAGACAGGGTGGTTGCATAGTTGTTGTACCGGGTGTTGCCAGAGGTTTTATGCAAATGAACCCATCATCAGGCGAAATCAATAAGAGCATTGGCCGTTATCCCGATGGTAGTGATACGGATAATAATTGCAGTGATTTCTTTCTGCAAAATTCAATCACACTTTTGGCACCTGCTACTGCCGGTTCAAACAATCTAAAAGTCAACAGTGTGGCAGGCTTTTGCAATGGCCAGATTGTTATTATTGGGTCAGGTAAAAACAGCGAAACCATAACTATATCAGCTATTGGCACCCCAGGTGGCACTGCATTAGCCACGGATATAGAAGCCGGGACTAAATTCATTACCGTTGTCAATGCAGCAGGTTTTACTCCCGGTCAGACTATTTTTATAGACGATGCCAACAGTGAGACTGCTGTCGTTGCTTCAATTTCCCCATCCCGCCGTCGCTTCGGGGTAAATACTAACCCCTCTGATACTGTTAAAATCATCACACCACTGAAATATGCACATGAAGCAGGTAAACAGATTAGCGGAAGCGGTATTACGCTTGCTTCACCTTTAAAAGGAACTTATGAAACCGGTGCTCAGGTTGCCAGTGATGTCCCAACTCCTGGTAAACCCAATCAATACTTTGTTCAGAAAATACCTACCGGGAAGCTCTGAAAAAGGCCTGCTTGTGCTGAATACACTTATAGTTTGTAAGGTATCACATCATTGATGTATTCAATCCACAATCGCAATCACTTCCGGCCTCTTAGATAAAATAAATTTTTTTCGTCAAAATAATCAAGTTTTTTTGATATATAAGATTCTTATATATTATATTTGCTGATATATATTTATTATGGTAAGGCAATTAAACTTCACAAATCGCTAGAGTTCTAGTTGTATAAACCACTAAAAAATCATCATGAAAAAGAAAATTATTGTCTATTCCATTTTGCCAGTAATCTTTTTATCAGCAAGTCTTCTTATCAAAAAATATCAATTTGCATGGCCTGATTTAGGCGCAGTTTTAGGGATTTTAACACTTGTACTATTATTTTTAATACAGTTGATATTTTTCAAAAATCGAAAAATTACCCTAGGCATTGGCTTGTCGGCTATAGCTATATATGTTTTAATCCTTCAGTTGATATATATTGATTGGCCGCAAGGATTAAACGGAGACCTTTCAATAAAAGCTAATTATGAATCGTACGACTGGGATACTGCAAAGCCCGAAGATTTTGGTGTAAGTTCTAAGGAAATTGAAAAGGAGATTAAGCTATTAAACAATTCTGAAAATATTCGCAGCTTTTTACTTGTTAAAAATGGGAAATTGGTTATTGAGAGGTATTTTCATGGAGCGGATATGAATAGCGCATTTAATATTAAAAGTTCAACAAAAGGGATTCTTTCTGCTTTGGTTGGTATTGCAATTGATAAAGGATACATTAAAAGTGTAAATGATAAAATGATTGATTACTTCCCTGAATATAAAAATCAAATAAAAGATACGAATAA
Source organism: uncultured Bacteroidales bacterium (assembly GCA_964449015.1). Taxonomy (GTDB): domain Bacteria; phylum Bacteroidota; class Bacteroidia; order Bacteroidales; family UBA10428; genus UBA5072. The sequence continues at coordinate 8,702 of CAYVBH010000012.1, read as the reverse complement.
ACTTAAGATTACTATCAAAGATCTGCTTACCATGCAAGAAGGGCTTGATGTAAAGCCAAGTGCTTTCAAAAAATCCTCGTTAGAAGTAGCATTGATAGAATCTCAATTTAATCAGAAGAAGTATAAAAGTTTTGAATATAGCGATCCAAGTACGGAAATTTTATCAAATCTTATAACAAACACTGCTGGAATGTCGACTTATGATCTTGCTGTTAAAGAATTGTTTAACCCATTAGGTATTCATGTCAGGAAATGGGCAAAAAGTGTTGATGGCATTTATTTAGGAGGAGCAGACTCCTATTTTACAGCAAGGGATATGGCTCGTTTTGGCTATTTATATCTTCAAAATGGAAATATTAATGGTAAACAAATTGTTCCTGTTAATTGGATTAAGGAATCAACTCAAAGTTACGATAGCGCTATAATGGCAGATAATTCATGCTACACTGAAAAAGGATACGGTTATTTATGGTGGATTGGCGTAAATGCAGGATACAATTGTTATGCTGCTCATGGATATGGAGGACAGGCTATTGTTGTTGTTCCTGATTTAGATATGGTAATGGTTTTCACGCATTATTGGAGAAATCAAGATAAGAAAGAGAATGAAGCTGAATCGTTTTGTAGGATTATAAAAATGTTTACAAAATAGCAAAAATGCCCAGCCTGATTTACTATTTAAGATTTTTGACGTCTTGATAAAAGAAATAAAAAATTAACTACCCATGCCCCCAAATGTAATATTTAAAACAAAATAGAATATGATTACCACAGAATTACTTAAGGGATCCCTGAAATCTATCGTGCTGAAATTACTTGCTGAAAACGGCAGCATGTATGGCTATGACATCACACGCAAGGTAGAAGAAATAACAGCTGGGAAAATCAAACTTACCTACGGTGCATTGTACCCTGTACTTCATAAACTGGAGGTAGATGGAGCAGTTGTTACTGAAGCAGAAAACTACAACAACCGCACAAGGATTTATTATAAATTAACGCCTAAGGGCGACAGCTTTGCAAAAGAAAAAATCAGGGAGTTGCAGGAATACCTCGAAGTGATGACCATGCTCCTGAAATCGAAACCTGATTTAGGTATGGAATAATCTTCCCAATCATTATCCAGATTCAAGCATGGACTACATTTTAAATACATCGAATATTGAGTTCATCAAAAAGGAAATAGGCAGTTCCGGACTTACCTATTCTCATTTGATGGATGAACTGATAGATCATGTCTGTTGTGATATCGAATATGAAATGCAAAAAGGATTACCCTTCGCAAAGGCCTACGATGTGGTAAAAAATAAAATTGGCATGGATGGTTTGGAGCACATACAGCGTGAGACTCTTTATTTAATCGATAAAAAATACCGCATTATGAAAAAAACCATGAAAATTTCGGGTTTGATAGCACCTATTATATTGTCTTTCGGGGCGCTTTCAAAAATTCAGCACTGGCCCGGGGCAGGCATTTTGCTTGTACTTGGTTTCCTGCTGCTTTCTTTTGTTTTTTTACCGAGTGCCATTTATGTCAATTATAAAGAAGTGAGCAACCGTACCAAAAAGTGGACCCATCTTATCGGTTTTCTGGGAACATTCTTTATTTCGGTTGGGTTTTTATTTAAAATTCAGCACTGGCCTTACGCCGGAATTGCAATTACTATCGGTATCCTGATGATATGCCTCCTGTTTTTGCCTATGGTTCTGAGAAACAGGTTGAAAAGTGAGTATGATTCGGTTCCGAAGTACATTTACCTCATTGCCTTTGCAGGCTTCATGATTTACCTGATCTCGGTGCTTTTCAGAATCATGCATTGGCCCTATGCTTCAATTCTTTTGTTTACAGGGTGTGTTCTGCTTGTATTTATTGCCTTTCCTTTGTACGTATATCATACCTATAAGAGTCATTCAAATATCTCCAATGGCTTTGTATTTACCGTTATCGTGCTGGTTTGGTTTATCATTCCAACCACGCTGATTTCGCTGAATTTCTCACCGAATATTTTGAACAATGTATATGAACAAGACCAATCCATGGAAAAGGACCTTGAATTTCTTCTGGAAAATAACAGGGTTGCTCTGGCGCCGTTAAGTGACAATCGCCTTGCAGGCATCATACATGAAGAAGCACTACAAATCAACGCATTTTTAGAAGATATGAAGACCGGAATATTGAAGAATGAGATTCCGGAAGTTAAAGAAAAGGAGCAGCTGGCTAATCAAATAAATGCATTTAAAGATACCTTATTGTCAGTTACACCGGATGCTAAATACAACAAAATAATCAGCCAAACGCTTGCCAATTCATTGAAATCAACAGAGCAGCCTGCTGAAAACCCTCAGTTTTTAATGCATAACCTGATCTTTCTTCAATTGAATGTCAACCTTGCCGAACAAACAGCTTTAATACAATTGTATCAGTCAGAAAATGAGAAACTTCATGCTTTGAACCAATAAATTAACGAACATGAAAAACAAAATTTATATTCTTGGAATATTTTCGGGTATGGTAACTACATGTGGTTGCCTATTTAAAACAATGCATTGGCCTTATGCCGGAGTAATCTTTCTGGTTGGAATCGTAAGCCTGTCGTTTATTTTTCTACCCCTGGCCACAGCAAGTTTGGTTAAAACAGAGAAAGATAAAAGGCTCAGGACCTTTTACATACTGGCAGCAATTGTTATGGCTTTTATCTTTACAGGGGCGCTGTTTAAAATCATGCATTGGCAGGGAGCCGGGAAATTTCTTATGATCGGTATCCCATTGCCTTTTGTTGTATTGTTACCGGCCTATTTGTGGTCGAATCCTGCAGATAGGGAGGTCAATTATAAAAACCTGCTGGCCATGATGTTCTTCTTTGCTTATTTTGCTGCTATCACAAGCTTTTTGTCTCTGGGAGTATCTCGCAATGTGCTAGATAGTTTTGTCAGTTCAGCGATTCAGGTAAACGACAAAACCTTGATATTGAAAGAAAATGCAGCACGGGTATCCGGGTTTTCGGATTTCAGCAATCCGGTAAATGATGAAGCGGATAAGCTCTGCCGTAAAATTAATGAAGTAAAACAAGTTGTTCTTCAACAGGATCTGGAAGATGTATCCTCTAAGCACATAACATTTGTAGACATAAAGCCTTCGATTGAGATGCAATATCTGACCGGGCTCAATACAGAAATGAACAATTTCAGAATGTTGGTACAAAAGCAGCATGGTGCTGATAGCAAAATATACAAGTATGTTGAAGAAACTTTTGCCGGCTATTTTGATCAGGCAAATAAGGATGATTGGCAATATGTCTGGCTGAGCAAACATATCATTGCATCGGCGATAGAAAGTTTGAACCTGTTAGAATTCAGGGTGCGATTGATCGGGATGGAGAGTTACAACTATATTAATAAATAAACCAATTCCTATTCATTATTTCATGCAAAAGGAACTTATTTCCCGATACAGAAATTGGACAATTATTGCTTATCAATTAGTTATAAAGATTGGGCAACAAATAAGCAACGAATTGTAAATCAACAAGTATAATCAGGTGGTAAATCTAAGAAAAAAGGCGGTTATCTAATAAAAATATCATTCAACCACCAATTTACTTAATAGAACTTCATTATTTGTTTGTAATTTGACTATATATAAGCCTGTTTTTAAATTATTCAAATGGATAATTCGTTCATTTGATTTAATCTGTCGGCTTAAAACATTTATTCCATTTAAATCGACAATTGTAATCATATATGGTTCAGCTTTATCACAAATGATCATGAAATAATCTTTTGTGGGGTTGGGGTAAATCATGAAATTAATGCCCGAAATTATGTTTTTCGTATTTGTAATTGTATCCGGGATGTTGATCATTTTCTCGTTAGCCCATTCACCTACGGCAAACGAGTTATCTAATGCCTGCACGCTCCAATAATATGTCCCTGCTGGTAAATTTATTTTATAATTATCTGTTTGGCCAGCATTACCAATGGCTTGTAATAGTCTAAAACCATAACGGTCTGACACTATAGGATTAAGAATATCACTACTACCAGGAGTTGTGCCTATACGAATATTATAACCTAAACCATTTTGTGAAGTTTGAGCATCAGTAGCTTTGTCCCAACTCAAAATTACATTATTGAAATTTTTTGTTTGTTTCAGATTCGTTGGAGCAGTAGGTGGTGTATTTTTTGGATAAGGCGCATAAGCTCCATTATTTTTATAAATTTTAATGCCACCACTATAAGTGACTGATAAATCTATGTAACCATCATTATTATAATCGCCCCAGGTTGCTGAAATCGCCTCTTTCAACGAAAATCCGATTTGTTCAACGAAGGTTCCCTTCCCATTGTTTTCATATAATTTAGAAATAAGTTCCTGTGATGGTAAAGTTCCCCTTAAAAATAAATCCAAATAACCATCATTGTTATAATCACCCCAGGATGGGTATCTGTAGTTTGCGGAGGGGAAAGATTCAGTCTGCTTCGTGAAAGTTCCGTCTCCATTGTTCTTATATAATTCAGGAATAAAGTAAGTGGCGCTATCATTTCTGAATATTAACTTATCAGCATATCCATCACTATCGTAATCTCCCTCAATTTCTTTTGCGAAAAGGGCTGATAAATCACAATTACAATTCCAACAAGAGGAAGTATGTATTGGGTTCGAAAAAGTTCCATCACCTTTGTTTTCGAAGGTAGAATAATCACACATATTATGATAACTGTCTTCTCCTCTTATGTCTAAGAGACTATCATTGTAATAGTATCCCCATTTAGATGCAATGAATTCACCGCTAAAAGAGGCTTGTTCCTCAAATAATTCTTTGGTTTTGGTTAAAACAACATTTCCAGTAGCTATAGACACATTGTAGTTTTCACTGCCATTTACTCCGGTATAATCGAATACAGCAACCTTATAATTGGTTCCAGCCTTCAAGCCAGTCACCAAAACGCCATTCTCAGTACCATTGTTAATGCAATACCAGTCCGATTGACCTAATTGGGTTCCTAAACCAAAAGTATTGTTTGCTTTATAGGTGTTACTATTTTCAGGTAATGCAATTTCTTTATCTCCTTCTGCAATGAAAACTACGCGTCCGTCACCATTGCCATTAGTCCACCTGAGTTTCATGCCGTTCAAACTTGTACTATCTGCGACAACATTTGAATTTTGAGAAGCCGTAATAGTAAATTCACTTTCAGTAGCCCAGGCTCCACCCGCTAAGGCATTGTCAATAGCCTGTACACTCCAGTAATAAGTCCCAGCAGGCAGATTTCTTACAATATATCCATCATTTTTTTGACCTGAGTTTCCAATGGCTGGCTTTAGACGGTAACCATTGCTTGTCAATGCCATCGGGCTCACAATATTTAAGCCTCCTGGAGTAGTTCCTACCCGAATATTGTAACTAAGTCCATTTTGCGGGGTTTGGAAATCAGTTGCTTTGTCCCATTTCAATGTTGCGCTATTAAAGTTTATGGTTCGTTGCAAATTGGTTGGAGCGGAAGGAACCATATTTACTGGATAAGTACTAACATTTTTGTACACTTTAGAACCAATCAGAATGTCCAGTAAACCATCATTATCATAGTCTCCCCAGGCAGCGGTACCAAGCTCTAAGGGCAGTTTAATACCCGTTTGTTCAGAGAAAGTATCGTTACCATTATTTTTGTAAATCTTTGAAACAAGATTTGAACCTGACTTCCCGGTTAATAATATATCTAAATAACCATCATTGTTATAATCACCCCAAACTGCAGAACCACCCGCAACTTGGTCAAGTGAAATTCCGGTGTGCTCAGAGAATGTATCGTCTCCATTGTTTTTATATATTATGGTTTTATTTTGACTATTTTCTATAAATCCATTTAAAAGTATATCCAAAAACCCGTCGTTATTATAGTCGCCAAAGACAGATGAGCCTTCTACCCCGGTTAGAGTAATTCCTTTAAGTTCTGAAAAATTACCTTTGCCATTGTTTTTGTATATTTTAGTTACAATAACACTTCCATGAAAAGTTGTATCACCAGTCAATAAAATATCCAAATACCCATCATTATTAAAATCAGCCCACTCTCCTGAACCAAATTTTACTGGTGTTAATGAAATTTCTTTTTTTTCTGTAAAAGTTCCATCCCCGTTATTTCTATAAATTTTAGAAAATGGACGATCAAAATCAACGGGTCCTGTTAACAATATATCTAAAAATCCGTCATTATCATAGTCTCCCCATGCTACTGAATTCGGAATTCCGAATTTTAATAATATTTCAGTTTGTTTAGAGAAAGATCCATCACCCTTGTTTTTATAGAGTTTCATAAAGCTCGTGTCTGATGGACCTACTTCATAACCACCTGTAGTTGATAATATATCCAAATAACCATCGTTATTGTAATCACCCAAAGCAAAAGGCCCCCCTCCAACTATTGAAATTCCTGTTTGTTCGGAGAATAATCCATTGCCATTGTTCTTGTATATTTTAATATTATTAGTACCTGTAAGTTGCATAATATCCAGGAAGCCATCATTATTGTAGTCTCCCCAAGGTGCTACTGAACTATACAAATCAGAAGGAGCAATAACGGACTGTTCCTGAAATATTGTTTCTGTTGAAGTTATTATCGGATTTTCTATGCTGGTAATGGTATTATAGTTCTCATTGCCTGCACTACCTGAATATTCCAGTACTGCAATACTATAATCAATACCATCAGCTAAACCAGTAACAGTAACTTTGTTTTCGGTGCCAATATAAACACAAAACCAGCCGGATTCATTTATTTGCTCTCCTAAACCAAAAATATTATTAGCTAAATAGGATATATTGTTATCAGGTCTGGCCATTCCTTGATTTCCTAAAGCCATAAAAACAATGCGCCTGTCACCGTTCCCGTTTGTCCATTTAAGTTTTATCTCATTCAGACTTTTGCTGTCTATATTTATATCTGAAGCCTGATTCGAGCTAATTACGAATGTATTTTCCGTTGCCCAGACTCCGCCGGCAAAGGCATTATCAATGGCTTGCACACTCCAATAATAAGTACCGGCAGGTAAGTTTAATGTAAATGTATCTGTTGTCTGACCAGCATTACCAAACGCAAGTATCCGGCGATAACCACTATTTACTGACGCATTAGGACTTACTATGTTACTGCCTCCAGGAGTTGTTCCAACGCGAATATTGTAACTAAGCCCATTTTGTGGTGTTTGGTTATCAGTTGCCTTGCTCCATTTCAATGTTACGCTATTAAAGTTTATATTTTGTTGAAGGTTAGCAGGTGCCGTAGGAACTGTGTTTACTGAATATGTACCGACATTTTTGTAAATCTTGGATCCGATTAAAATGTCTGTTAGTCCATCATTATTATAATCAGCCCAGGAACCTGGGCCTATTTGTGCAGATAACCCCGTACCCATTTGTTCGGAGAAGGTACCATCACCATTGTTTTGGTAGACGTAGCTTTGCGAATCGAACCCTCCTTGTAAAATATCTATAAAACCGTCGTTGTTATAATCACCCCAAGATACCCAATTTCCATAATTAGGTAAAGAAATCCCGGTTTGTTCGGAGAAAGTACCATCACCATTGTTTTGGTAAATTATTATCCGATCTACATTTGATGATAGTATATCCAAGAAACCGTCATTATTATAGTCAGCCCATATTACTGGTCTATCGCGAACTTCAGTCAATGAGATTCCAGTTTGTTCAGAAAAAGTACCATCATTATTGTTCTTATATATTATTGAAATAGAATTTTGACTAGTACGACCAGTTAATAATATATCCAAATAACCATCATTGTTGTAATCACCCCAAGCCACCGAACTTTCATAGACACCTGTCACCGAAATTCTAGTTTGCTCTGAGAAGGTTCCATCACCGTTGTTTTTGTATACCTTTGATATAGGTAATATTGGTGGTTGGGTACTAATATGACCTGGAGAACCAGAAATTAATATATCCAAAAAACCATCATTGTTGTAATCACCCCACGCTACTGAACCCAAATATACACCTGTCAGCGAAATTTCAGTTTGCTCTGAGAAAGTTCCATCTCCGTTATTCTTATACACTTTAGTAATAGGGTCAAAACGAGAATAACCAGATAACAATATATCTACATACCCATCATTGTTGTAATCACCCCAAGCTACTGAACCATCATATACTCCTGTTAACGAAATTCCAGTTTGTTCAGAAAAAGTTCCGTCGCCATTGTTTTTATAAATTCTGGATACACAGTTGCTACCCATACCTCCGGTTAATAGTAAATCCAAATACCCGTCGTTATTGTAATCACCCCAGGCAGCTGAACTAATTTGGACTTCGGGTAATGAAATTCCTGTTTGTTCTTCAAATTGCGCTGATACTGAGTTTGTAACAAATAAGATTAAGAAACAAATGAGTGAAATTTTTTTAACAGCCAGTATGAAAAATAGTGTTTTCATAAGTTGTTGAATTGATAAAGTAATTATTTCCCAATAAAACCAAGTGATGCGAGTGAATAGTGCTTAATAGTAAAATGTGTAATGCCTTAATCGTTGTATATTATTCACTTTCCGATACAGAAATTCTTAAAGATATTTCCCAGGATTTCGTCATTGGTGATCTCGCCGGTGATTTCGCCCAGGTAGTGCAGGGTTTCGCGGATATCCTGGGCCAGCAGGTCGCCGGGCAAACCGGTACTGAGTCCGTTCTTTA
>CAYVBH010000011.1:0-28986 GCA_964449015.1 uncultured Bacteroidales bacterium | reverse complement strand
TGCTTTTTTTATTGCATGACCTATAAAAAGGGATCACGAGTGAAGCGAGTAATCCAGTATAGACACACATTTCTTATGTAGGATCGCCCCTGAATGGCAGACAGATGATAATGAACCAGGTTAATTCAATTCCCTGTTTTCTATCATGCCATGAACAGTAACAGGCTTTTGGGACAAGTATTTCCCTTTGTACAATTTGTAATTTGCTTTCAATTTTCGTCTGTTCGGATATAATTCTTATCTTGGGATAGTTTCAAATTTTCTTTTCAGGGAATTTTCAGAAATACCTAGCAACATATTCAGGGTAGTTTTATGCTGGTGTACTTTAAAATCATTATAAGAACAATAACAATTGTGCTTCTGATCCATGGAAAAAATCTTCTGACAGCACAACAAGTGCACGGAAATGATCAGGACTTTTATCAGGCTGTAAAGGTCGAAACCGGGCTCTTTAAATATGCTTCAGTTGATGAAATCTATACAAATCAGATTTATCCGGGTACCGGATTAATAACAACAGTAGGATTTGAAAATCATAAGAAGATCCTTTCAAAATACCGGCTGGGTTTTTCATATTTAAAAAGATACCCGGATGGAAATAAAAACAATGATTATCCTGTTGAAACCGATGACCGGCTGCGTGTAATTGAGCACATGCACATTGAAGCAAGCACCTTTCATTGTCTTCATCTGTTTACTATAAAAAAAACAATACCAATATATGCTGCTTTAGACTGGTTCACATCAGCCGATCTGGTAGCCAATTACAGCATGACGCCTGAATTGTTGCTAAGTACGCTGGCTCCGGGTTTGTATAGCGAATACAAGCGGCGCAGGCATCTGGTTCATTGTTCATTAACAACTTCTGTGTTGTCATACACCTGCAGGTCGAACTACTCTAATGTGGTTGCGCAGGATTACGAAAGATATGAGGGATGGGATTTCATCAGGTCGAATTCCCGTATTCAGGGATTCAATTCATTTCAGAGTGTTTTTTTCAATCTGTCCTATTCATACCAGCTTAACAATAAATTATATACGGAGGCTGGTTATAGTTTTCGGTATATCAGCGATGCCATTCCAAGGAATTTAAGTGTGGTAACCGGGCTTTACCAGATAGGTTTGATATACAAATTCCTGCAGTAATGAAACATGCAATATTCATATTGATATTAGGCAGCATCTTTTTCACTGGATGTGAAAAGTCACTAATAACAACCGAATTCTCTGACACGCCTGTAGACAATTTTGAAGCTCTCTGGCACGAATTTGATATTGGATATGGGGCTATGGCTGCAAAAAAGCTGAACTGGGACTCATTAAAGCTTGTGTATAGCAGCAAGGTAACCAATTCGTCCTCTGATTACGAGCTATATGAAGCCATGTGCGGATTGCTTCACGAAATCAATGACGGTCACACTGATCTGAGATCTAGTGTTGGTTTTTTTCGCTCATGGAACCGCCGTCTTAAGTCTTTTTATGTTGACAGCTATACCTTTTCAATGGAAAAGGTAAATGACCAATTAAAAACAATAAGAGCTTATTATTTGAATAACAACTATGCTACAGTTGAAGTCGAAGGATGGATGTTCTTTTATGGTACCGTGGATGTGAATCAAAAGAAGATCGGGTACCTCTATATTCCTTCTTTCAGCCTGGATCATTTTCCGGATGCATTTATTCAGTCTGCTGTTGATGATTTTCAGTTATCAGATGCAGTTATTATTGATTTGAGGTTTAACGGCGGCGGCAATACCGAATCATTTGTGAAGACGCTCAACAGGTTTGCCAGTGAGTCAAAAGTTTTTCTGAAATCGAAATACAGGAATGGTCCTTCGCACAATGATTTTTCCGAAATGTTTGAACATCGGATACACCCTCATATTGATTGTTTGAAGAATAAACCTGTTGCTATTTTAATGAACAGTTATACGGCAAGTTCTTCAGAACATTTCATATTGGGAATGAAAAGCCAGAAAGATGTTATCACTATAGGTGATACAACCTGTGGTGCTTTCTCCTCGATAAATGAAAGACTATTACCCAATGGATGGTGCTTTCGAATAGGTGGCCAGGTAGTTTATACGCCTGAAGGAAACCTCCTGGTTGATTCAAAAGGAAGGTATCTTGAAGGAATTGGTTTGTCACCTGATTATTACATGCCCGATTACTGGGAACTATTAAAATTGCATAGAGACTTGCCCCTTGACAAAGCAATTGAAGCGTTGACCAATCATAAATGAATCCGGCCGGGTTTTTATCCATCAATTCACCTGATTTCTCAAATAAAACGATATTTCTGAATAAAATATTCAATATTGAGTCAACCTGCAAGCTCACTTAATTCAAGCCACCTGTCAGTTTTCTGATCAATCAGGGTGATGATTTCGGCAATCCGGTTTGCATGCCTTACCAATTCTCCGGAATTCAGATCGCCATTTCCCAGCAGGACTTCCAGAGATTTCTTTTCATCTTCAAGAGATTCCAGCTCGGCAGTCAGCTGTTCAAATTCCCGTTTTTCCTTAAAGGATAGCTTTTTCTTAACTGTATTCGCGTTAACCTGATTGCCGGTGTTATTTGTTCTGTTTTTTTCGGGCAGGTCGCTTTGTTTCAATTCGGCAGTCTGTTTCTTTTGCGATGCACGATAATCACTGTAATTGCCCGGAAAATCATATACTGCCCCGTTTCCTTCGAAAATGAAGGTATGGTCCACTATTTTGTCCATAAAAAAACGGTCATGCGATACGATCAGCACACATCCGGCAAAATTGATCAGGTATTCTTCCAACACATGGAGTGTAGCAATATCCAGGTCGTTTGTGGGTTCATCCAGGATTAGGAAGTTCGGATTCCGCATCAGGATAGTCATGAGATAAAGCCTGCGCCGCTCACCACCGCTGAGTTTTTCCACCTGAATGTGCTGCATCTCGGGGGTGAACAAAAACTGGTTTAAAAACTGCATGGCCGACATTTGCCGGCCATTTCCGAGATCTATGAATTCTGCAATATCCTGTATCACATCAATAACCCGCTGGCCCGACGAGAATTCCAATCCCTGTTGCCGGTAATAGCCAAAGATCACCGTTTCGCCCTGCTCAATTTCACCAGAATCAGCAGGTATCAGACCCGTGATGATATTCAGCAAGGTTGACTTCCCTGCCCCATTCTGGCCAATGATGCCAATCCGTTCTCCGCGTGCAAAGGAATAGGTAAAACCATCAAGAATGACCTGATTAGCAAATTTTTTGTGTATGTTGCCGAGTATCAGAATCTTCTTGCCCAATCTGGCTTCTTTTACCTGAATGTTTACCTGCCGATCGTTTCGCCTGTATTCCGACCGGGTTTTCAATTCGTAAAAAGCATCTATTCGGTATTTCGCTTTGGTTCCGCGGGCTTTCGGCATCCGTCTCATCCATTCCAGTTCCCTGCGCATCAGGTTTTGTGCTCTTTCAACCTGTACTTCTTTGTTTGTAATTCGTTCCGCTCGTTTCTGAATGAATTCGGAATAATTACCCGCGTAAGTATAGGCAGCACCTCCGTCTATTTCTATAATTTCACTACATACGCGATCGAGAAAGTAACGATCGTGGGTTACCACAAGCATGGTAATCCGTGATTTCAACAGGTATTCCTCCAGCCATTCAATCATTTCCAGATCAAGATGATTGGTGGGTTCATCAAGCATTATGAAATCAGGTTCGTTGATCAGGGCAACTACAAGGGCAAGGCGCTTGACCTGTCCGCCTGATAGTGATCCGACAGGCATCTTTTCATCTTCCAGCTTGAAAACACTTAACATCTGCCTGATCTTGTTTTCCAAGGTCCATGCCTGATGAAAATCCATCATGGCAGAGGCATCATGCAGCCTGTTCTGGTTGTTTTCATGCAAGGCAATTTCATAATCACGAACCGTTTCCATCAGCTTTCCCGGAGCACCATAAACAGCATCAAACAAGGTGAGCGTTGCATTGAATACCGGATTCTGTTCGAGATACCCGAATTTTATGTCCTTATTGAGAAAAAAAGTACCTGAATCAAAGTTATCCTTACCCGCAATGATATTCAGCAAGGTGGTTTTTCCGGTACCGTTGCGTGCCACAATGGCTACTTTGTCACCTTCGTTAATTGAAAAACTCAGGTTGCTGAACAACTTCACGTCGCCCCAATTCCTGGATGCATTCTCAACCCTGAGATAGGTTATCATATATTTTTTTGTAGAAGATGAACGAAAACAGACATTCTTTAACGGGCAGATGGTTTATGAAAACAGCCGGAGGAACTCCGGGGGTGTTGCCGACTCAAACCTTAACGGTTCGCGGGTTACCGGATGTGTAAAAGCCAGCACCATGGCATGAAGGCTTAAGCGGCCAATAGGACTGGTTTTAGCCCCATATTTCCGATCACCTGCAACACTATGCCCGATGTCCTGCATGTGAACGCGGATCTGGTTTTTCCTGCCGGTTTCGAGGTTAACATGAAGTAGTGAATACTTGCTGTTGGTTTTCACAGTTTTATACCTGGTTATGGCATATTTGCCTTTCGAGGGATCCTGACCCGAGATCATAACCAACGCCTGGTTCTCTGACAGGTAAGAACGAACCTGTCCTTCAGCCTTTTTCACCTGTCCCTCCACAATGGCTACATAAGTTCGCTCGGTTATGTATTTTTTCCAGTCATTTCTGAAAATATTCTGTACCTCTTCACTTTTGGCAAACATGAGCAAACCGGAGGTGTGCTGATCAAGGCGGTGTACTAAAAAAATCCTGTTTTGAGGATCTTCATGTTTCACCCATTCTGATATAATTCCGAAAGCAGTAACATGGTCGTGTCCGTCGGATACAGACAACAATCCCGATTTTTTATCGATCACAATAATGTGTTCGTCTTCAAAAATGATTTTCAGAAGATGAGCCGGAGGCAAATCGGCTTTGCGCGCCCGTCTGATCTCAACTTCATCTCCGGCCACAAGCGGGTGATTGAACTGTGATGTACATTTGCCGTTAATCCACACCTGTTTGTTACGTAACAATGATTTTATATTGTCCCTGCTTTTATCCTTGAGGGTTTGCAGCAGGTACTGCATCAGTGGTGCATTGGCTTCAACCCGGTAATTCACATCCTTTTTCAGCATATCCTCATATTTCCGGGGCAAAATTGCATAAAAACCATTTGAATTTTAGCGATTATTGGAGTAATTTTAATAATTATTGCAATTATCATGATGAGACCCGGAACTACCACATTGTTTTTTCTGATGCTGATTTTACCGGGAACACAATGCAGCACCCGCCAACCGAATAACACCCTGCCCGAAGCAATAATTACGAACATGGAAAATGACAGCCTGATTAACCGGAAACATGCCGTAGCCGGAACATTTTATCCCGGCAACCGGGTTGAATTGGAGCAGCAGATAAGCAAGCTTTTTTCGGAGGCCACCCCCTGCAAAAACCTGAAGAATGTTGTGGCAATAATTTCACCACATGCAGGTTATGTTTACTCGGGAGTGGTTGCAGCTTCAGCATTTAACCAGCTTTCGTCTGAAACGCATTACAATAACGTTTTTCTCATCGGCTCGAGCCACCGTGCCAGTTATGACGGGGCCGCACTATACAGTCAGGGTCATTTCATCATGCCCTCAGGAACGGTGAAAGTAAATATTCCCTTGTCACAGAAGCTGACTGCAGAGCATCCGGATGTTTTCCGGTCGATACCAGAAGCTCATGCCCAGGAGCACAGCCTTGAGGTGCAGCTTCCATTCCTGCAGCATATCTACAAAGACAACCTTCAAATCGTTCCCATCCTGATCGGGACACAAAGAGCCGCCACCCTGAAAAAAATAGCTGAAGCTCTGGATCCCTATTTTGATGGACAGAATCTATTTGTCATCAGCACCGATTTTTCTCATTATCCGGAATATGATGATGCCTGTAAGGTGGATGAAAAAACAGCCAATGCCATTATCAAGAATTCCTCGGATGAATTCAGGAATATACTCGGATTCAACGAATCCAAAGCCATTTCCAACCTGGCCACCAGCATCTGCGGATGGACCAGCGTGCTCGCATTCTTGGAAATTACCGAGAAAAGACAGGGCATACAGTACCACAAAATCAGGTACATGAATTCAGGGGATTCGCAGGTGGGTGATAAAGACAGGGTAGTTGGCTATCATGCCATTGCAGTTACTATGGAACCATCATCTGAAAAAAAAGGTATGGTAAGCAATTCGGAATATAGTTTGACGGATAACGAAAAAAAGCAATTGCTGCAACTGGCCCGAACCACCATCAGGCAATATCTTGACAACAATGAGATTCCGCCTGTGAAAACCGAAGGCTTTACTGAAAAGATGCTGACGCCTTCAGGGGCATTTGTTACGCTTACCATCGACGGCAAGCTGCGGGGATGTATCGGAAAATTCGATGCTGACCAGCCTTTGTATAAAACGGTACAGGAGATGGCTGTTTCAGCAGCAACACGTGATTACCGGTTTTCGAGGCTTACAAAAGAAGAACTTGGACAAGCGCATATCGAAATATCAGTCCTCACACCCATGAAAAAAATTCTTTCACCTGATGAAATTATTTTGGGCAAACATGGCATCTACATCAAGAAAGGAAACCGGGGAGGCACCTTTCTGCCTCAGGTAGCCAATCAAACAAACTGGACCGTTGAAGAGTTCCTCGGTCATTGCGCACGCGATAAAGCAGGAATAGGTTGGGACGGCTGGAAAGACGCTGATTTATACACTTACGAAGCGTATGTTTTCGGAGAATAAATTACACCAAAGGATTACTGTCACCTTATTCATTCTCGGTTTTACCACCATTCTGATTCAACTCGTTTTAATCAGGGAATTGCTGAACCTATTCCAGGGCAATGAACTCGTCATTGGCCTCATATTGTGCCTGTGGATGCTGCTGACTGCAGCAGGCGCCGGATTTGCGCGGCATGTTCCCGTTAATGTAAACAAATACCTGCTGATTTCCCGGCTTTTTGTCCTGGAAGCATTAGTTCCGGTAGTAGTGATGGTATTGCTTGGTCTGGTTGACAGCCTGTTGTTTCCACCCGGAACCACACGTGGATTGATCATGGCTTTTGCTTATTCCCTGGCTTTTTTGTTACCCGGATGCCTGATTGCCGGGTTGTTATTTGCCATGCTGGCTTCATTGCTTTCGGAAAGCAGAAATACGAATTGTGTATCCCCGGCTTATGGATGGGAATCTGCCGGCAGCATGCTGGCCGGAATTCTTTTCAGTCTGCTGCTTGCCTTTTTACTTAAGACGTTTCAGGTGCTTGCCCTGTCGATGCTGTGCAATTTTGCAGCAGCCTGGTTGCTTCATCCAGGAATACAAAGCAGAATTAAAACAGCCATTGTCTCTACAACATGCATACTTTTGACCGCACTTCTTTTTTTGCTGCCTGCAGATTCATGGATGAAATCGTTGCACTTTAAAAATGAGCGGATACTTTTCAACCGTGACACGCCATTTCAGCAGATTACCGTAACCGAATCAACTGGCCAGGTAAATTTCTACGGGAACAACCAGTTGCTTTTTTCATCGAACAACTCTTACCATGCCGAAGAAGCCGTTCACTACGCCATGCTGCAGCACCGGGCACCAAGGAAGGTACTGATCGTGTCGGGGGGAATTGCAGATATGTCGGTTCAGCTGTCCAAATACAAATCGGTTGAGGAACTTCACTATCTGGAGAATGATCCTTGGCTTGTAAAGGCGGAGAAAAAATTCACCAACATACCCGATTTCAAGGGTTTGAAGATATTTACCAATGATGCCCGAAGGTGGATAGGCCAGTCAACAGAGCAATATGATGTCATTATCGTCAATTCGCCCGACCCTTCAAACGCTCAGATAAACAGATACTTCACGCTTAATTTCTTCAGGGAGGCCAAAAGAGCACTCGCTCCTCATGGTGTTTTTTCGATGTCACTGAGTTCTTCGGCAAATTATATGAGTAATGAAGCCCTTGAGGTGAACCGGATTGTCTTTCAGACCCTGCAAAAAAGCTTTACCCGTGTTGAAATCATTTCCGGTGGAAGGAATTTTTTCGTGGCCTCTGATGATTCTTTGCGACTGAATATAGCCGATCGGCTGCAGCAAACAGGCCTCGAAAATGATTTTATAACCCCCTACTCTGTTGACGATGATTTGCTTCTTCAGAAGAGCCGGCAATTGCTTGCTGAAATATCTGTGCCGGCTGTACCTGCCAATACCGACCAGGCACCTGTTGCCTACCTGCACCAAATCAGTTACTGGATTTACATGGCTGAAGGAGGCAGGTCGACTTGGGTATTATGGACTGCTTTATTGGTAATATCCTTGCTTGTTATTATATCAGCACGAAAGGCAGATCCCTTTTCTGCAGGCGTATTTACAACAGGTTTTGCCGGTGCATCGTCTGAATTCCTTGTACTGATCGTATATCAGTCTTTATTTGGGAACATTTACCAGATGACCGGATTAATCATTGCCTTATATATGTTTGGATTGACATGCGGAGCTATGATTCGTAACATAGCTGGAAGCAATACAAAACGCTTTTTTACCCGTGTGCAGCTGGTAATGATGGTTCTGGTAGCTTTAATTCCGATTGTATTTAAAATGACAACCAGTTCTGCCGGAGCGCTTTCATGGGCAGTTCAGGGATCTCTTCTCACCCTCATAACAGCTATTGCTTTTATGGCGGGACTAACTTTTAACAAAGCTACTTTGCTTGCCAACAAATCAGCTATCGCAACCGCATCAAATCTATATGCCATAGACCTGGCCGGGTCAGCATCGGGCATTCTGTCGACCTCCATGCTGCTATTGCCGATACTGGGTATGTGGACCACAAGTATAATGCTTTCCGGTTTGATATTGGCCGGTTTGTTGATAATGCATATTTTTGGTAAAAAGGCTAACTTTGTTCAGGGTATGTGAGATGAAAGAAAAAATCAGCAAACGGACCTTTGTAAAAAGTGCCTTGATGACTGCTGTCGGTGCAGCATGTTTAAACAAAACAGAAGGCATGGGCACAGTTATGCACCGGGGTGATGAAATGGAGCGCGACAGCCTTTGGAAATGGAGCAAGGAGTGTTTTTATTACGAAGTAACACCCCGGGGGCTGAAATGCCAGATTTGTCCGAATGAATGCATATTGAAACCCGGTGATACAAGTTTTTGCAGAAACAGGGTCAATTACCGGGATAAGCTCTATTCCATTGCTTATGGCAATCCCTGCGCTATGCATGTAGATCCCATTGAGAAGAAGCCTTTCTATCACTTTTTACCCGGTTCCAGATCCTTTTCCATTGCCACTGCAGGTTGCAATTTTTCTTGTCTGAACTGCCAGAACTGGTCGATTTCGCAATCAAGTCCGAAAGATACCCGGAATTTCGACCTGATGCCGCCACGGGTTACTGAGGAGGCGGTTAAAAACAACTGCATTTCCATAGCATATACCTACTCAGAGCCGGTTACCTTTTATGAATATGTTCATGATTCATCGGTAATTGCACGCAACAAGGGTATCAGAAATGTCATTGTATCAAACGGGTACATCAATGAAAAACCTCTTCGAAACCTGTGCAGGGTAATTGACGGTGCCACGATTGATTTGAAATCATTTGACAATGCAACCTATCTGAGACTCAATGCCGGAGAATTGCAACCTGTCCTGAATGCGCTTAAAATATTCAGGGAAGAAGGTGTGTGGCTTGAGATCTCAAACCTGGTAATCCCGGGTTGGAGCGATAACATGGATATGATCAAAAAAATGTGTGACTGGCTGGTTCAAAACGGGCTAAGAGATACACCACTGCACTTCCTGCGTTTTCAACCCATGTATAAATTGGGTCAGTTGCCCCCCACCCCGGTGCAGGTGCTGCAGAAGGCCAAATCAATAGCACAACAGGCTGGTATCCGGTTTGTATATATCGGCAATATTGCCGGATCGGAAGAAATAAGTACATATTGTCCACGATGCAAAAAAATGATCATTGAAAGAAAGGGACATACTGTTACGACAAATCATCTGAAAAGCGGGAATTGCGGGTTCTGCAGTGAAAAGATACCTGGTGTCTGGAGTTAGTCTTTCCCATTCT
Organism: uncultured Bacteroidales bacterium; assembly: GCA_964449015.1. Taxonomy (GTDB): domain Bacteria; phylum Bacteroidota; class Bacteroidia; order Bacteroidales; family UBA10428; genus UBA5072. The sequence goes on along the minus strand of CAYVBH010000011.1, from coordinate 18,875 downwards.
CATCCAAAAACACTATTATTGCATAAAGGAATTTGGCATGATAACTGTTATGCCACTATGGTTTCATGTTTAATAAAATAGTGACAAGAAATCTGAAAATCGCAATAATAGCTTGTTTCATGGTGCTGTTGAGCCCAGGTGGAATAGCGCAGGTATTAAAAGATACAACTACGTTTAATTTGGTATGCAAGGGTGTGGATTATATTTACAATCTGCAGTTCACAGAAGCCAGGGACGTATACCGTAAGATCAGTTCGGCATATCCTTCACACCCCATGACATATGTATACAGGGGATTACTTACCTACTGGGAAAATTATCCTTTGATATCAACATCACCGGCACGGCAGACGTTTGAGAAAGACCTGAGATATGCCATTGAACTTTGTGAGAAAAAGCATGATCCGGCTGATGAGGCGGAATACCTGGTATTGAACATAGGTGCAAGGGGTTTGTTATTGCTGTTTTATGCCGATAATGAGCTGAGTATGGATGTGATTCCGCTGGCTTCAAGCACATACCAGTATCTCAAGCAATCATTCAATTACACCGGTTCGTATGCCGATTTTTATTTTTTTACCGGGCTTTACAATTATTATCGTGAAGCTTATCCTGAGGCCCACCCGGTTTACAAGCCACTAGCCCTGTTATTTCCAAAGGGGAACCGTGAAAAAGGGCTGAAAGAGCTGCAAATTGCCTCAAAAAATGCCATTGTGTTAAAGGCAGAATCCTATTCATTCCTTTCCGGAATATACATCAGTTTCGAAAGGAATTTTTTGCAGGCATCACAATACAGTAAAGCATTGTACAAGCTCTACCCCAGGAATTACAGCTATATAGCTGTATACATTAAGAATCTTTTGCTTGCCAAACGTTATGACGAGGCCGAAAGCATGATCAGGCAGAACCATACTGTCAGTGACAACGCATTTTATCAGTCGCAATTACTCATTTTAAGAGGCATACTTCAGGAAAAGAAATATAAGAATCACAAGCAGGCCCAGGCATTGTATGCGAAAGGGCTGAAAGACATCAAACCATTTGGCGAATTTGGAGAAGAATATGCGGCATATGCCTATTTCGGGCTCAGCCGGATCAGCGATGCCAATGGAGACAAGCATAATAAAAAAATCTACCGCAAACAGGCGATGGACATGGCTGATTTCAAGGATGTCAATTTTGATGACTGATCCGGTTAAACCAGATCAGTCAATGATTCGAAACACCTGACTACTTTCGCTTCACAAGCAAAGTCAGAACAGAAAAAATCACCAGGATTGCAGTTACTGCAAACGCCCAGTAATTCGGCTTTCGGGATGCAGCATGGAGTGTGTAGTCAGTAAAGAAGAACCTGTTTTGATCCAACTTCCACTTTAGGGTATCCCCATTAAAAAAGGATGCATCTGTTTCCAGCACCTTGCCCGGCATGGTCAGCTGATAGCTTAATTCCATGCCAAAACCTTTTGTATAATCGGGAAATTCTTCTTCAAATTTCTTCGCCAGGTCTTCTGTCATGGGATCATTATCGGTAAAAAAGCGGGTGTTGAAATGTGCATTCAATACCGTGTCGAATTCCAAGGCCGCATCAAGCGAAAGGGTATCCTTTCCGAAACGCTGATAAACTGAATCCTTTGCCTGAGCTAAAGCAGTTGAATCAACTGGTATGTTATTCAAAAACCGAAAGTTCCTCATCAGAAAACTATAAGTCTCTTCATATATCGATCTGTTTAGCCAGGCATTTGATCTGCCTTCCATATCATTGAGCATGTCCCGGATTTCAATACCGATCTTTCCCATAAATAATTCTGAATTCTGACCATATAGGGTTTCTATCTCATCCGGTGAAAGGTAATTCTCTACCGGAACTCTGGAGAAAGGATTCTGCAACGGATATGTTTCTGAGAATTCATAATAGGTATAAAACCATCTGAACTTCTTTTTCCATGAAAGAACCGGCGTTACTGAATCCCAATCGGAATTGTTATACCGGAAGGTTTCAGCCATGTTTTGTACCGTAGGAAATTCTTTTTTTACAGTGACGTATGATTGAAAGGTTGAATCATGAATATGTCTGAAATAGTCTTGTTTATCTATCTTTCCCGGCATGCTGTCGTTTGCATGTCTTCCATAAATACTCATTTTCCATGTTGAGTCGAGCTTTACAGGAAAACGATTTTTTGATGTATCTCCTGCCACGAGAGCAGAATCTGCCGATCCTCTGAATTCACGATAGCAGGAACCGTCGGGATTAATTCGGGTATACATTTGATGATTCGCATTATTACATCCATAAAACGATGCAATGACTGTAAAAACCAGTAATTCTATAATTATCTTTTTCATAATCGTTATTTTTTAATGATTTGAGTTGAATCTGAATAGGTCTGCAGAAGCTTTGTCCGGTAGCTCAGGTTTTCCTTCTCCAGTTCCTGTATTTTATTTATCAGGTAATTCAGCGATTTACGGTTGATCCGGATTTCTTCACGAGGATCCATTTCCTGATCGGCAGTTGCATTATCTTTTGTGAATTCATACAACACTTGTTGGATCTTCTCACTTCTGGAGGGGTATTTGTTGTGAACTTCTGAGCGATGACCTGATGATAGTTCATTTTTCAGGTGGTTCATCTCCCGTTGTTCGCTGATTAAGAAAACGATTAAAAAAGCTGCAGCGACGGTTGTAATCACCCTGATGGTGCGGTACAGATTCCACTGCCTTTCATTTGCCGTTAAAGAAATGTAGGGCAGAATGCGACTACGTTCCTTTTGAACGGCCTGCATTATCTTTTCCGTCAACTCTTCAGGTGACTGGGCTGCTGGTTCTTTCCTTTTCAGGAAACCAATGAGTTCATCATAGAATTCGTTCATTTTTCAACTCCTCCTTTCCTCAATGTGCTCGAGCTTTTTTCGCATAGATTGTTTCGCACAATAAAGATTGCTTTTGATTTTCTCCGGGGTCATTCCGGTAATTTCCGATATTTCTGCAACCGATAAATCTTCAAGTTCCGATAAGCTGAAGACGATTCGTTGCTGCGGTGATAATCGGTCTGTCAGATAACGGATGATTCCTGCCATTTCGCGATTTACATAGTTTGTCTCAATATTCTCCTGTGACGGCAGGTTCCGGATTGCCAAACCATCAATATTCAACGGCACATGGTTCATTCTAAATTTAAGCGATCTCATTCTATCATAACATAAGTTGACTGCTATTTTGTACAACCAGGTACTGAAGCGCATTTCGTGATTGAAACGAGAGAGGTTTTTCCAAATCCTGACAAAGGTATCCTGTACAACTTCCTCTGTATCTGATTCATTACATAGCAACCTGAATGCAACGGCATATACAAAAGACTGATTCATTTCTACCAGCTTCTGAAAAGACACCATGTCGCCACCAGCGCTTTTAACAATAAGGTTCTCTGCCGTTTGTTGATCCATCTATTTCAGGGTTCTGATAATGATACGAACAGAAATACTTCAAGTCGAATAAAAGTAACCTATATTTAGGACGCCTTGATCAACTTTTGTTTACAAAATATTACCAATTGTCACCCTGTTGCCATCAGCAGTCAATAAATGGTAACCTTATTTTAACGCCATAGTATAAGCATATCATTGAAAACCCTGAATTATTATGTTTTTGAATATTTTTCGTCTTAAAAACATCCGCATCAGTGCCTTTTTACTACCCAATACCATCTATTCAGGTTTGCCATACCTCTTTGTCATTTCCGTAAAATATTTGAGCCATTGCAGTCCACTCCTTCGTAAGTAATTCTTTGTAACTATACGCCTGAAATAACCCGCAATATGGACTTACCGGGATTCTAATAAACACCACAGAGTACACAACGAATTAAGTAAATAAGATAAAGATATTTTAGATTAGAGAGATGAGTAGAGTGAGCATTTACCGGAGGTTGTTGGTTATCATGTTGGTTCTGGGATTAATTTTTGTGTGTATTTTCTTTGTTCTGAGCATTTATAAAAACAAAGAAAAGGAGTTATTCATTAATTCCGCAAAGGAGCAATTCAGCCGTGAAGTCAGATCGATCCTGTCCCAGCCGACTTCCTCATTGAATCAGGTTACCTTTGATTACACTTATTGGGACGAGTTTGTGGACAATATGATCAATTATGATTCCAACTGGTTCAACGAGAATATTTCCAGCATACTTGTTTCATATAACTATGACTACGTTTGCGTTTATGATTCCGCATTTAGCCTCATCCATGAAAAATCTTCTGATAAAATAGAATCACCACTTATTATACCTGATGGGGAGTTGGCTAAAATTAAAAACAGCAGATTTTCCAGTTTCAGTATATCAAAACCTGAAGGAATTTTTGAAATCAGTGGGGCATCAATTCACAGGACAAGTGATCCCTGTCATAAGTTGACCAGACCTTATGGATATTTGTATATTGCCCGGTTTTGGGATGAGAAATATGTCGCTGATCTCGCCAATATGACGGGATCAACCGTTTCATTAAGAAACATATCTGACACTGTTAAAAATGCTGATCGTTTTACTATAACAGTGACTCACGAGCTCAATGATTGGAATGATATTGCAATACGAAAAGTTGTTTTCAGCCGTAAATATCCGGTTTTGAAATTGTATAATGAAATATCAAGAAATGCATTGCTGATAATATTATTCTTTGTTTTAGCAGCTTTGCTTATTCTGATATATGCCTTCAGACACTGGATAAAACTACCGTTGAAGCTTGTGAGTGATATTCTGGAATCAGAAGATCCGAAGTCAATATCAAAGCTAATTGAAGCACCGGGTGAATTCGGTAAGATAGGAATGCTTTTTGAGAATTACATAAGGCAAAAATCCGAACTTAAGATTGCGAAAGAAAGTGCAGTGAAGTCAGACCGCCTGAAAAGTGAGTTTCTGTGCAATATGTCGCATGAAATTAGAACTCCGATGAATGGGATCATTGGTTTCTCTCATATAATTAACGAAAGAAATCTGTCAGAAGAAGAGAGGAAACGCTATACGAATATCATCATGAACAGCAGTGAGCAATTACTCAGGATTATTGATGACATACTTGAAATCTCCAGTTTAGAAACCAAACAGGTGAAGGTACAGAAGGCGAATACCAATATTTGCACCTTGCTTAATGAATTGGTTACATTGTTTAACCTTAAAGTTAAGGAAAAAAGTATTGGTATTCAACTGATCAACGAACTGGAAGAGAATAATTGTATGGTAATGATTGATCATTCGAAACTGCTTAAGATTCTTGGAAATTTACTAGAGAATGCTTTAAAATTCACCGACAAAGGATTTATTGAAATTGGCTGTAAACTGCAGAATAACACATTACTGTTTCATGTGAGGGACACAGGAATAGGGATTGAAGAAAATAAGATTAACAAAATCTTTACGAGGTTTTCACAAGCTGATGAATCAATCAAATACAATTATGGCGGATTGGGTCTGGGTCTTGCCATTGCAAGTGAGAATGTCGAATTACTAGGTGGTAAAATTCATGTAGAATCAACACCAGGTGTCGGATCCACATTCTATTTTTCTGTTCCCTATGAGCCCTTTCAGCCTATACAAACAAATGTATACAAACCCATTGATCAGTTTTATCTACCGTCATCTTCAAAAACCATTCTGATTGCAGAAGATGAGAACTCCAACTTTATTTTTCTAAAAGCTCTGTTTCAAAAACTGAATCCTGATTTCAAAATAATCAGGGCAAATGACGGAAAGGAAGCTGTTGAAAAATGCCTGGTTGAACAAGGTATTGATTTGGTACTGATGGATATCAAAATGCCCGTTAAAAACGGATATGAAGCAACACGAATTATAAAAGAATTCCGACCCGGACTCCCCATAATTGCACAAACAGCCTATTCAACTGCAGATGCGAATAGTAAAGCACTATCAGCAGGATGTGATGCCTATATATCAAAACCCATTGATATTTCGGTACTAAGAGAACTACTAAACAAATTCCTTGAAACCAAAGAGGCAACGGTTTAGATAAATTTCTCGCGCTGTTGCAGATTCATCAATGCCCATAGCAAAGCTATTACCGAAGCAATACCCAGGATGAGCCGGTTCTGGTGAACTACGTTCATCCAGACAGACAGGTTCATATTCATTGGAATATTGAAAGGATTTAAAAAAAGGTTCCATTTGCTTCGGGTCAGGGGTTCGCTCATCATAAAAAACAACAATGAAATGATGATCACTACCACGGCCGCCCCGTTGGCATTACGGATCAAAGTTGTCAGCATAAAGGTTAGACACGCCAGAAATAACAGCGGGCTCATGAGTTGTATAACCATCCTGAATATGGGTATTTGAACAACTGAAAACCAGGATAGAACTGACAAAAGAAAAAGCAGGAAAACCAGCATCAGAAGCGACATAGCAAACCGAAGCAAATACACTTTATAACGATAATCAGGTACGCCAAACAAAATCTCAAGCATACGTGTGTCTTTGTCGTTCTGAATGTTGAAAACAACTGGATAAAAAATGATCAGCATACCCGAAAAGAGTAACATGCCATAGACATCATCAACCTCTGCAGCTTCATCCTGAAACAGCATAATTCCGGTAATTACAAAGAAGAATAGCAGGGCGGCCAGCAGGAAATAGATGAACTTGCCTGAGAAGATGATCTTCAGGTTGTAAGAGGCAATGCCGGTAATTAGTTTGATGCGTTCTTTCAGATGCATGCTGCGGTCAATATTTTTTAAGTTAATGTAAAAGACAGAGGTAAGCATCTTCGAGGTTAGCCTTCACCTGGTGAGCGCCTTCACATGGCGGATCATCGGCCAGGAAGCGGACCCTGATGTTGTTGCCGTCGCGCATATGGTGAATGATTACCACTTTTTCTTTGATTTCCTCAAAAGAGGCCATATCCATATCGGCCATCCATACTTTGCCTTCGGCTTTATGCGCCATTTGAACCGGTTCGCCCAGATATACCAGTTCGCCGCTGCGTATAACAGCAACCTGGTTACATGAACTGGCCACATCCTCAATAATGTGTGTTGAGAAAATAACGATACGGTTACGGCTCAGTTCCACCAGCAGGTTCCTGAAGCGGATTCGCTCCCTGGGATCGAGTCCGGCAGTTGGCTCATCAACTACCAATATCTTGGGCAGATGCAGCAGGATCTGGGCAATTCCGATCCTTTGTTTCATACCACCTGAGTACGATCCCAGCTTTTCATGTTTATGGGCCGACATATGCACAGCCTTCAGTACGTAATCAATGCGGGCTTCACGTTCGGAGCGGTTGTATATTTTTTTTAGTATACCCATGTAATTCAGGAACTCCCATGCAGTCAGATTTTCATACATCCCGAATTCCTGTGGCAGATACCCGATGAGTCCCTGTAATTCCTCGCGCTTGACTTTTGTATCAATGCCATTGATGGTAATTTGCCCGTAACTGGGTTCCAGAATTCCGCAAATGATCCGCATCAGGGTTGACTTACCCGCTCCGTTAGGGCCCAGAAGGCCAAACATACCATGTTCAATATGAAATGACACTCCTTTCAGTGCCTTAAAAGGGGTCTTCTTTTTGCCAATGACCGGTATCAGCTTCACCATCCTGTAAAATGCCTTACGTATGCCAATAAAGCGGCCCTGGATGCGATTGATGTTTATTTTCTCGCTGTAAAGGCGGTCTGAGGTCACCTTAATCAACAGCAAAAGGTACCAAAAGATGAAGGCCGGGATCAGCAAACCAATGAGTTTATACCTGAGATAAAACAAAGCCAGGATGACAACCGGCAACACCCAGAAAACCGCAGGATATATCCTATTCAGCAGCCGGAGCTGCCATTTGCCTGCTTTTCCTGAAGAAGCGCGGTTTGCTGCATATTGCTTTATTGGCGCAATTGCTGAAAGCACCAACAAATAAATGCCAACAGGTAAAAGAAAATACCAAAAGCCGTTTTCAAGATAGAAATAAACGAAGTAAACCAGGAAGCCAATTACGGGCAGCAGCCAAACCAGGTAGTCAAAATCCTTCCAGGTGGTAAAGGATTTTGCCAGTCCGAGACGTTGTCTGATGCTGAGTCCCGATTTCCATTCCCTAACAAACCGGCTGTCGCGGTCATATATTTTAACCAGGTTGCGCACATGTATCCGCAGAGGTGTTGCCTCATCGATGAGCTTTTCGTTTGCCTTCCGCAGGCTGTTTTTAACAAAGTAAAGTGCAGCCGGCACCAGGATGATCAGCAATAGAAAATCAATAATTTTCCATACCAGTGTATCAACTCTGCTGTATATCAGATAACCTCCTGCAAGGTAAACCAGCAGCATAACCACCTTTTCAGTCCATTTCAACCCGAAGATCCATTGTAGCGAAGTTTGAATGCCGGTATTCAAAGTAGGAATGTAAACCAATGTCAGCAGTGTACTCAGGGCCAGTCCACCAATTATGGTAATGGCAAAAGGGGCACCGATTTCGGTAACGTATTCCGCTTTGCCCAATGCAAGCGGTATCAGGGCAATAATGGTGGTGAGTGAGGTGATCAGGATGGGTCGAACCCTGGCCAAACCGGCCATCATTAAAGAGCGTGACGGACCATACCCCCGTTTTCTCAATACGTTGGTGTAATCCATCAGAATAATGCCGTTATTCACTACAATACCTATCAGAATCACCAGGCCAGTCAGCGTGTTGGCATTGAGCAGCGAATTCCCCGTGAGAATCAGGGCAAGCAGAGATCCGGTTGCCGCAAGAGGTATGGCAAAGAGGATGACCACGGGCTTGCTGAAAGATTCGAACACAGAGGCAAGAATCATGTATATCAGAACGATTGCCGCCAAAATCAGAAAGCGGAAATCTGCCAGGTCCTGCTGCTCGTGTTTGATTTCGGCTGTTATTCCAGAAGGCATGGCTAAGCCCTGAATCAGCGATTCCACTTCGAGCCGTGAAGTATTCAACAGGTCTTTGTCATCCAATACCTGTCTGATGAAGGAATATTCCACTTCGAGCTGTTTGGCCTGGTTGATGCGAACAATGGTAGGCACGCCGTCAGTAAAAGCAAAAGAGCTGATTTGCTGCAGTTCAAACAGTGCCTGGCTGCTACCTTTCACCGGAAGCTTCTTCAGATCGCTATAATTTCTCTCCGTTTGATCAGCCGGAGTTTCTGTACGTATTTGAATATCATATTCCTCATTTCCCTGTTTATAGGTAGTACCGCTTGAAAACTCGTGAGGGAAAGAGCCCAGCTCATTCAACACCTCAGATGGTGATATATCATACAGGGCCATGATCTGCTTGTCGAGGTTGAGCTGTATTTCCGGACGTGCCGACGGCATGTTAATATTTACCCATTCAACCGACTGTTGCTGGGTGAGGTAATATTTAACGAGGTTGGCCTGTGAAACAAGCCGGGGGTAATCTTCGCCCTTAATAATAATCTTTTCGGTTTCTTTACCCAGTCCCAGCAGCCCTTCCATACCGGCATCACCATTATTGCCTCCGCCTCCAAAGCGTCGACCTCCCGAAGGGGCGTCCCAGCTATAATTTCCAGGTTTCAGAGTCGAAACGCTGTTCATTATTTCCTGTTTGATTTTCGGAACAGCATAATTTCTTATCTTTTTGTAATCCTTCTGAAGAACAATAGTAACCTGGGCTTCCTCCTCATAAATCTGGCTGATTACATCTTTTTTCTCTTCCAGGTTTTCCAGTCGTTTCTCTACATCGGCCACCAGCAAATCGGTATTGTCGAGTGTAGTTCCGCCAGGCATGGTAACATACAGGGTAAGTTCAACGATCTCAGGTTCCTGCATTTTGATAAAGCTCAGTCCCAGGCTTATCAGTAGAATTACAAAGAAAGCAATCAGGGCGCCAATGGCAGTACCGGCAGGATTTCTCATGCAGGTTTTCAGGATCACCCTGTAAATCTGTATGAGCCGGTTATGAAATGAAATTGAACTGAAATTGGTACTCAGGTTCTTGTTTTCCTGCTTTAAAATCACATGGGTAACCATGGGGATAAAGAACATGGCAACCAGAAGGGAAACCAGCAGAGTAGAAATTATTGAAACTCCTACATGTTTGCCCAGCATGGCAACCAGGAAATTCTTTGAAAAGGCAAAGGGCAGAAAAACCATTATCGTAGTCAGCGTAGCGGCAAAGATGGATCTCCAGACTTCCGAAACACCCTGTACCACGGCTACATTTGTTTCCACTTTCTGGGAGGCAAGCCGGTAAATATTTTCCATAACCACCACGCTGTTATCGAGCAGCATGCCGATAGCCAGTGCCATTCCCAGCAGGGTCAGGCTGTTGATGGATATGCCGGCTGCATAAAAGAAATTGAATGCCGTATAAACCGAGATGGGCATGGCCAGTCCAATGGCCAGTACCAGCCTGATGTTTTTCAGAAAGATCCAGAGAATGAAAATGGCCAGGAGGCCGCCGACCAGGGCAAGCTGAATGATCTGGTTGATGTTGCGCTCCATACGTTCAGCCGCGTTTTTCTGAATTACTATCTCGATATCTTTCCCTGCCAATTCCTGGTTCATGGCTGTTATTTCCTTCTTCACCCTGTCGGCCAGGTCAATCATATTCGATTGTGTATCGCGGGTTAGTTCAATAGTAACAGCCTCTTTCCCGTTTACCCTGCTGTATGAATCCTGGTTTTTGTAGCCGAATCGGATATCCGCCACATCTTTTAACCTCACGGAGCCCTGTTCTCTGACCTGGAGTTCGCTTATTGTGCTGATGTCTTCGTATTCCGCAACCACATTTACAAAAATCATCCGGTTATCGCGGGTGACTTTTCCCACAAATGATCTCGACTGGCTGTTCCTGTTGATTACCTCTCTTATGGTGGCGGCAGTAATTCCATATGATTTGCAAACTTCCTCATTGAGTTTTATTTCAACTGATTTCACTCGTCCGCCGAATACGGCTACGTTCGCTATACCGTTCACATTGAGCAACCTATTATAAATATCCCTGTTCACCAATTCGCGTACGCGGTCGACTCCCCCGCTTCCCCTCACCTGCAGGGTCATCAGGCTGTTGTTGATCATTTCCATATCAAATCGGAGTGCTTGCACAAAAAAGCCTTCAGGTAGATTTTGCTTGACTTCTTCAACCTTCTCAAGAAGTTTTAGGTAGGCAATTTTGAGGTTGGCCTGCTGCCGGTATGAAATCTGAATGAAAGCCTGTTGCTGATCAACAGTGGATTCAATTTTTTCAACATCTTTCAGAGTGCCAATGGCACCTTCAAGAGGTATTACAGCCTGTGTTTCGATGTACTTCGGATCTGTTTCAAGATTGGATCCCACCTGTACAAAAAGATACGGGATCTGGGTATTGGGAAGCAGTTCAACGGGCAGTTGCTTGTAAGAAAATACGCCCAGCATTGCCATTCCGGCGAAAAGCATGGCAATAAGAACCCTTCTTTTGATTACTAATTCCATCATGCTCAATTATACTGCTTCAGGCATTGTTGTCTTCTTCCTGTCGAAAATATAGTAAACACAGGGGATCACCACCAGCGACATGAAAGTCGATGCGGTAAGTCCTGCTATTAAGGCTATGGCCAAGGGCGACCGCAGGGCTGCACTTTCTCCGAATCCAAGTGTCAATGGCAGCAAGCCCAAAATGGATGAAAAGCTGGTCATCAAAATTGGTCTTATCCTGTTCTGAGCTGCTTTCAGGATCGCCTCCCGCAACGGGAGACCTTCCTCCCTGAATTGGTTGATGGCGTCAACCAGCAGTATGGAATTGTTTACAGCAATGCCACCCAACATAATGATGCCGATATAAGCCATTATGTTCAGCGACTTGCCTAACAAAAAGAATGCCCAAATGGAGCCTGCGCCGGCAAGCGGAATTGTCAGCAACACGGTAAAGGGATGAATAAGAGACTCGAATTGAGAAGCCATGACCATATATACCAACACAATGGATAGCAGCAATGCGAATCCCAGGCTCGACATGGCATCCTGGCGTTTTTGCTCCTCACCCGTTATGTTGACTGTATATTCAGACGGAATCACAATGCCCGATATCTTTTCCCTGACTTCACCGATTATCTTATCAAATGCTGTAGTGCGGTCTACATCAGCAGTAACAGTGGCCATCCGGTTCTGATTGTTGCGTAACAGTTGTTTTGCAGAAACCGATTGTTCAACCCGGGCCACTTCATGCAGGGGTATATCTCTTTGTCCTGCCCTGATCATGATGTTGTTAAAGTCAGAAAGGCTCAGTTCAGGCAATCTCACCGTAATGTCGCTCATCTCGCCGGCATGATCATATTTTCCGGCCTGTTTTCCCATCAATTTATCTTTCAGCTGCGTGGCTATTCCTTCAGCCGTAATTCCATACATTGAAGCCATATAACGGTCGATTACCACATCGATTTCAGGAGCACCTTCCTCAATACTGGTTTTCAGATTATAAATATGGGGGATACCGTTCACTGCTGTTTTAATTTCATGGGTAAGTGTATCCAGAATGTCCAGGTTTCTTCCGGTTACTTCAATCATCAGGGGAGATTCATCGGTGCCCAGGGTTGATTGCAGGGCAGTTTCATCTTTCACCACAGAAACCTCAACATCGGGTAAATCTTGCGTAAGTGCTTCCACACCGGCTATTATTGATGCCGATTGCTTAATAGCGGATGGTTTCAGTTTTATCTTAACAACAGCCGTATTTTCGTTTTGAAATACCGACTTTTCTGATTTAGAACTCGCCGATGGACCTGCCGTGCTGTAAATGACCTCTGCCTTATCGGCCAATACATCGGCAACCAGGAATTCAAGATTTTTCACCAATCCTTCAGTTCGTTCAAGCTGTGTACCTTCAGCCAGTTTGATCTCGAGGCTGAATTCACTTGTTCCGCCCTGGGGAATGTATTCGCTTCCCACATAAGGAATAATAAAAGCAGTTGCGATAAGAACAGCAAGGGCAGCCAGCACGATCTTCCCCCGGTTATCGAGCACCCGTTCAAGGAACGATGTGTACCATTTAAACCGCAATGCTTTAGTGGCAGTAATCCTATCTTTTTTTGCATACATGCTGTTGAAAAGCATGGGAATGATCAGCACAGCAACAACCAGCGAAATGACCTGCGTAAATGCCACCGTCCAGGCCTGATCTTTGAACAATGCACCGGATGCACCGTGCAGGTAAACTATTGGAAGGAAAACCACAATGGTGGTAATGGTGGAAGAAACGATGGCACCGCCCACCTGGGATGTTCCTTTGATGCAGGAATTTTTCAATGACTCGCCGGTTTCCAGGTTCCGGAAGATGTTTTCTACGATGACAATGGCGTTGTCAACCAGCATGCCCGCTCCCAGGGCAAGGCCGCCTATGGTCATAATATTCAGCGACAAGCCTGAGAAATACATCACCACAAAGGTTGCGATAACCGACACAGGCAACACAACCGCAACAATAAAGGTAAGTCCTCCGCGACGCAGAAAAATAAAAAGTACAATAATGGAGAACAGGGCTCCTAGAAAAGCCGTATCTCGCAATTCGCCAATGGCATTGCTGATAAATGAAGCCTGGTTCTGAACGGTGGTGAATTCATAACCCGGCAAAGCTTTGCGGATGGTTTCAAACGATTTGTTGATCTCTTCAACAGCTTTCACGGTATTGTAGCTGGTTTCTTTGTATACCGACAACCCCACGCAACGTTTGCCGTTAATCCTGACGATATTGGCAGGTTCTTTGTTGGCAAAGCTTACCTGTGCCACGTCGCTGAGAAATACAGGGACGCGGTTAGTGAGAGAAGCGGCAGGAGCAGCAGTGGCAGAAGAAGCAGACGCAGTAATGTTATTTGACTGTTTGAAGGCAACTACAATTTTTTTCAGATCGCTTTCGCTGGCCACAAGGGATGTTCCCTTAATGATATAGCGCTTGCCCATTTCAACAATACTGCCGCCCGAAACGTTGCGGTTCATGCTCATGATTTGCTGAACCAGGTTGTCGGTTGTCAGGCCGTATGCGCTTAACCGGTAAGGGTCTGTTTCAATGAGTATCTCCTTTTCCTCGGTTCCTGTCAGCACCACATCTGCAACTCCTTCGAGGCGAACCAGTTCATTGCGGATATAATTCTCCCCAGTCTTCCGCAATTCATTCATATCTGATATTTCGGGGTGCGACATGGCGATGACCATAACCGGAGCGGCATTCGGGTCATGTTGTGTGATAACAAACTCATCGATGTCTTCGTGTTGGCTGTAATTGGTAAGGGCTTTCTGCAGGTCAAGAAATGCCTGATCCATATCTGTTGACCAGTTGTACTCAACCTTTACCCTGGCAGCACCAACCATACAGGCCGATGATACCTGTGAAACGCCTTTCAATCGCATGGATTGGGATTCAATTCCCTCCACAAACTGCTTCTCGATTTCTTCGGGCGGCCGTTCACCTGATCTGAGCTCAACAAATATCCTGGGGGCGGTTATTTCGGGGAAAAGATCAACACTCAGCTTCCCCAGTGAAATATAGCCCAGCAAAAGGATTCCAAGGATAATCATGGAGATGGTTACTGGGTAATTAACAGCAAATTGCGCTATTTTTTTCATACCGGCCGGTTATTTGGTTTCCTTTACCTTCGACCGATCGCGCAATGTCTCAAAGCCCTTTACCACAAGCTGTTCACCATCCTTCAGTCCGGTAACAATCTCAACCTCACGTGGATTCTCAATTCCAAATTCAACCACCCGTTCTATAGCCACTCCTTTTTCAACCACAAAAACACTATTACCCCGTTGCTTGGAAACAATTATTTCTTTTGGCACCACAATAACCTGCTTTGCTGATGCTACCACAATCTCACCTTTAACATACATACCCGGCCGCAGTTGAAGTTTCGGGTTGTTAACCACGATGATTCCCTTAAATGAACGAGTTTCCGGGTCAATTGCCGGCGAAATCTGGGTGATGGTTCCGGTTAACGTATCGTCGGGCAAAGTATAATTGGTGACTCTTACCAGTTGTCCGGGCTTTGTTTTACCCATGCTTTTTTCGGGCAGGTTTACCTCCAGGTAGAGTTTGCTGTAATCCATTATTTTCAACAACAAGGCATTGGTTTCAACTTTGACTCCCGGAGTAAAATAAGGCAAATCCACAATCGTACCGGCAAATGGAGCTTTAATATGCATTTTTTGCAGTCGCAACAAGGCATCTTCATAGCTGTAATTGGCATTGATGTAATTGATCTCGGCATTTTTCAGTTCGCTGAGGGTTACCCCGCCCTTATCGTATAGCGATTGTTGTTTGTCAAACACCTGCTTGGTGATTTCCAGGTTCAGTTTCAGGGAATTCAGCTTGATGTTGTTCTCATATTCCTTGTCCGAAATTTCGATAATCTCAGCACCAGCAGCAACCCGATCACCTAGTGAATAGGCACGGCCGGTTGAAGGATTTGACCTGAGCAGGTAATTCCCGGGCACTTCGGTTTTCAGTTGCACTTCCTTAACCGGACTGACTGTTCCGCTGATTTCTATGAACTCTTCAATGGTTCCGGTTTTAACGGTACTCACGGTTACCGGAACAGCAATGTCCTTGCCCAGATTGTCCTGCTCATGTTTGCATGAGAACATCATGGTTGCTACAAAAGATAGGATGATAAGTTTTTGCATGGTGATTATGTTGAATGTCAATTTTAAATTATGATATTTTGAATGCGGCCGGCATTATATTTTATTCGCTTAAATTTTCCTGTAGTTCCCTGGGAACAAAACTAATGTTGTTTTCAAAGTCCCACAACGATTGTATTTTCATGTTCAATAATTCGAGTTTGTACGATATCAGGCTGTTTGCCAGGTTCATTTTTTTTTCGGAAAGCTGGTTCTGGTAACGGCCCAGGTCCATGCTCGTCAGGTCGCCGTTTTTGTAGCGTTCCAGATTGATTTCATAGGTAAGCTGCGCATTCTTTTCATTCTGCCGGGCAATATCGATCTGCATGCTCAGGTTTTGCAAACTCCGGTATGTTTGACGAATACCCAGTTCAACGTTGGTGCGCTCTGCTTCCAGGTTGATCTCATCAATACGTATAGCAGCTTCGGCTGCCTTAATTTTCGACTTCCTGACTCCCCAGTCCCATATGGGAATATCGAGGGTTACGGTAACCTGGGGCGAACGGGTTGGCTTGTTGTAGATATCGGCAAGAACCGGGTCGATACCCACCATGCCTACCGATAGATCGATGTTTCCGGCAAATTCATTTGTCGACTTGGCCACAACCAGCTGATCCTGGCTGTTTTTGAGTTCGATTTCACGTTGTTCTAGTTCCATGCGGGTATTCAGTCCGTTCTGAATGGCCTTCTCCATATCCACCATCACTTTAGCAAATGAGGTATCAGTTAGGATATCAAACTCCTCATTCAGTGGCATGCCGATATATTGTTTGAAGTTGTCTTTGGCATTGGCCAGTTCCACCTGGGCATTCTGCAGATTTGACTCACTGGTAGCCAGGTTCAGCTCGGCCTGCAACAATTCCTCCCGTGCTGATAGTCCGCCTTCAACCTTACTATTAATGATGTCAAAACTGGTTTGTTGGTTCTTCAGTTCATCTTCGGCAACGGCAAGCGACATTTTACGCTGGTATACCGTGTAAAAATATTGTGTAACCTGCCGTTCAAGATACAATCGTTGAATGGCGTAACTCAGGGTGGCATTTTCAAGAGAAAGGCGAAGTTGCTTCAGTTCCATCTTCAGCTTATTGTAGGTAAAAATCGGCTGCGAATAGCTTATGAATAAATTATTGATATAATCCTTCGTAGTAGTATCTTGCAGACTGCTATATACTTCCTGATATGAGAACCGGTTTTCCAACCCAATTCTCCCGTCGGTTAATGTAATGGGCTGAGTGATTGAAAGATCGCCCCCAGCGCCCTTGGTTTCTGTTGTATTCCAGGCCGAAAAAAAACTGCTGAATTCACGTGTCTGGTTATAGGTAAAAGGTGTCAGCCGAAACTTAATGAGCGACTTGGTAGCGGCTTCCCGGGCATTCAGGTTTTCCTTGCTAATGGTCATATTCAGCTCTGATTTAATGATATCGGGACTGTTCTTCATGGCTATATTCATGGCATCATTCAGTGTGAGCATTTGCTGGGCATAGAGTTTACCCGTTACCAGAACCAGGAATAGCAAGCTGTAGATAAGCAGTTTCATATTATGATTGTTATTATTTTATCAAAACCCATTTCACAGCATCAGCAAATATGATATCGCCGTTGCTCTTATTGGAAAGTTCAACCTTTCCGGTATCAGATGATACATACCAGGTTCCCAGGTAATTCCATCCATGATCCACATCTTCAGTGGTATAATTGATCTGTTCAATACCATTATCATGATATACACTTAAATTGTAATCCGGAGCCTTATTACTGCGCCGCCAGTCCATATGAATTTTGTTTACATAAAAGTAGACATCGTACGAACCTGGCTCCGGCAGGCGTGCTTTCCAACTTGCAGTTCGTTCACCGGTGCCTCCCCTGGTGTAATAGGATGAACGAACATAATTACCGAAAAATTCAGAGCGCAATACCGCATTCCACACCCTGGGTGGATTATAGGAACGGACATGAGTGTATTTTAACTTGTTTTCTTTTTTCCGGTTGATCATGCTCTTCAGATAAGCCTGATTGGTAGCTTGCCTGTATGAAAAACTGCTATCCTCATTATCAGCAATGACTTCATTGCTTTTGTATACCTGGTCGAAAAAGGGTATCGGCAAAGCCTGGTCAAGCTGGGCAACATTGCGGGTTTCATTGAATCCCGAGAAACTATAGATCAGGCTATTAGGCAAGTTCTGTGAGATGTGAGTCATTAAAGACATGTTTACAGGTTCGGTATTGAATACAAAGCCCACATCCCATGAAGTTTTGGCCGGTAAGTATATCTTTCTTGAAAAATCGGGAACAAAATAAGACCTGAAATTATCCGACTGATTTTGATTTGGATCTATCAAATCGACGTGAAGGGTTACCAAACCATCCACACTTTCGGGATTTGAAATCTGAAACCGAATCTGGTACTTGCTGAAATCGCCTGTTTTCAATTTGTAGCCGCTGACGTTTTTAACGATAAAACCAGGAAGATCTTTTTGGGAATACCAGGTGCTGGACTCCTTTTCCAGATCAGCATTAAACTGCTGACGAAATTTTCCGCTCAATTCATTGAAAGTAAAAGAGCGGTGCCCGGCCTCTTTAACCTGCCTGATCAGAAGTGTGTCAAAAGCATTTCCATATTTGACTTTCAGGTAGTTGAACAAATAAAGCCCCTTTTCCTGAACCAGGCTTCTCAAACTGGCTCTGCTTTCATTTTCATCATCAGTTTGTTCGGAATAAGCCAGTTGTTCCAGTGAATTCTCTTTTAATGCAAGGTTAATCTTTTCAATCTCACTGAGATCTTCGTAATAACGAAAACTGGTACCTTCATTATAGTTTCGCTTATTCAGGTAGATTTCCAATCCGATGTTCATCACAGGCCATTGCTCACTTTTGAGTTGTGTAAGACAGGTATAATAGAGCGGGAAAATGTGGTAAGTTTGCCAGTTGTAAAGGTTTGTGTATCCGTTGTCCTCATCCCACCGGTTTGTGAAATTCCTGCGGAAGAACTGGTCGAGCAGTCTGGCCTGCACAACCACAGGAAGAACCTCTTCATTATTATTCCTGTTATCTTTTTCCATCCAGAATTTTCGTGTGCTAAAATCAGACGAACTGAACATGACGCCTTTTTCGGGACAAAGAATCATTTCGGGCTGCACGGCGTCGCTGGTGAAAGCATACTGATGCTGGTCGACCGCAAAGTGAACCGGGACTTCAACCAATGTGAATCGCCGGAACGGATAATTCAATCCCAGGTCGAATTCATAATCTTTTTTAA
>CAYVBH010000010.1:0-29768 GCA_964449015.1 uncultured Bacteroidales bacterium | reverse complement strand
CACTTGAAGCCTCAATCAGTGTCATTGCAGAACATATCCCGCCAAATGCGTTGGTACTGATCGAAACTACGGTGGCTCCCGGAACCACAGAGCAAGTGGCTTATCCCATTATGAAAAAGACCTTCCGGCAAAGAGGAATTAAAAGTGATCCGTTGCTGGCACACAGTTATGAAAGAGTAATGCCCGGTCGTGATTATGTTGCCAGCATCCGTGATTTTTGGAGGGTTTGCAGCGGCATCAACAAAGAAGCCAAAAAACGGGTTGTGAAATTCCTCAATGAGGTTCTCAACACAAAAAAATTCCCGCTGACGGTGATGGACCGACCCATTGAATCGGAAACTGCTAAAATAGTCGAGAACAGCTATCGAGCTACCATCCTAGCATTTCTCGATGAGTGGAGCCTTTATGCCGAGCGGAACGGTGTCGACCTGATCAAGGTGATCAAAGCTATTAAAATGCGGCCCACACACAGCAACATCATCTTTCCGGGCCCGGGAGTGGGAGGGTATTGCCTGCCCAAAGACGGGGGTCTGGGGGTATGGTCGTATAAGCACATCCTGGGTTTCGACGATAAGATCTTTAAAATTACCCCGATGGCCATCGACATCAACGATACCCGTGGACTGCACGTTGGCCAGTTAACCAGGGATGCACTCAGGAATATGGGCCGTCCGGTGGCTTCCGCCGATGTTTTGATCCTGGGGGCGGCATATCGTGAGGATGTAGGAGATACCCGTTACAGTGGTTCAGAAATAGTGATCCGAAAGCTCACAGAAATGGGTGCCGAAATCAGGGTACATGATCCCTACGTCGACCATTGGTGGGAATTTGAACAACAGGATTCCTATCCCGATGTGGGGCAGAGTAAGGCCCGTTTCTTCCGCAACCAGGAGAAATTAAAGGACCTGCGTATCGAAAAGGATCTGAAAAAAGCACTGAAAGGTGCCGAGGCTGTTGTTTTTGCCGTAAGGCACCAGGAGTACCTGAAGCTGAAACCCGGAGAAGTGGTAGAACTTATCGGTCAACCTGCTGCCATTATTGATTGCTTTGGTATACTCTCAGATGACGACATCAGGCAGTACTTCCTCCTGGGTTGTGAAGTAAAGGGATTGGGGCGCGGCCACATCCAAAGAATTAAAGATGA
This sequence comes from uncultured Bacteroidales bacterium, assembly GCA_964449015.1. Lineage (GTDB taxonomy): Bacteria > Bacteroidota > Bacteroidia > Bacteroidales > UBA10428 > UBA5072. Next base: position 28,624 of record CAYVBH010000010.1, on the reverse strand, counting down.
GATCCGAAAGGCATAAGAATTAACCGTTTATTGCGTTAATTGAATGAATTGTATACCTAACTTTGTTGTTTCCGGAATGATTTGAAAATGAATGATACTCAACACATAAACCCAAACTATGACAACCGTTTATATCTACCTGCGTTCGGTAAAAGCCGATGGCAAGGAAGCGCTGGCCCTGTTTGATTCAAACCGTGGCGGTGCAGTCAATAACCTGATAACCGAAGTTCCCGCCGGAGCAAAAATTATCTGGAGGCCTGATTTCTGCAGCGGAATCAAAACTATTGTCTCCATCAAGTCAAAATCGGGCAAAGGCAATGTATTCAATACCGAGCCAAAAAAGAAACTACTATGCCGGGGATTGGTTCTCCAACTTACAAAAACAGCTGAGGGTATAGAGGAATATTATATTGAGTATATTTCATCCCGGGGCGAAAAAATGAGGATAGATCCCTATATCAAAATCAAACCGCCTGAAGGTCAACCATGATCTGTCGCTGCCTGTTTTTTTCCCTTATTGCATTTGGTACCGCAATAAAACCGCTGTACGCGTGGCAGGACCACGCTGTGGACAGCCTTTTGCAAATTGGCCAAGGGTATACCCCCAGTGATGACGACCGGAAATATGATGCGCTTTGTCAATTGGCCGCCATTTCATCAAATGCCGATACCATTTTAAAATATGGTGAACAGGCATTGCAGCTTGCTGCAAAACTTGGCAAAAGTCCGGCCCGTGCCTATACTTATAAGGGCATCGGAAACCTGAATTCAGGAAGACTTGCCGCTGCACTGGAGTGTTTTCTGAATGCGGCCGAGGAGTATGAAAATTTTAAAAATGCCACCGGACTGGCAACGGCCTACACCTACATTTCCCAAACCTACAGTATGCAGGGAAACCATAGTAACGAGAGGTTTTATCTTAAAAAAGCGATTGAAATCTTTACACGCGAGAAAGATACCGTAAATCTGGCCTCTGCAATGCATAACCTGGGATACTCGTGTTACATTACAGGACAATACGACAGCGCGCTGGTACTCTTCAAAAAAACCGGGGATATATACCGTCAACTAGGATATCTGACAGAATATGCTTACACTCTTGGGAATTCAGGCCTGGTTTATTCCCGGATTTCTGATTATGACCTTGCTGAAGACCACCTGCTGAAGGCCATAGAAACGCTTCAACTGCAGGGAGATGAATATGCTGTTGCCGAGTATATGATTGAATATGCCTCAGTACTTCAACAAAAAGGAAAATTGGCGAAAGCACTCAATTATGCCCGGACCGGTTTTCAAAAAGCTTCAGCAAACGGCATACTCGAACTGGAACGTGATGCTGCTTACCGCCTTGCACAATTGTACCGGGTTTCAGGAAGATATGACAGTGCCTGTCATTTCCTGTCGCTCTATATCAGCACAAATGACAGCCTTAAGAACATCGAGAACGTCCAGAAAATGGCTGATCTGCGGACCAGTTTCGAAGTGGCCAAAAAACAGGCTGAAGTTGATGTGCTTCAAAAAAATCGAATCATTCAGCTGATTGTAATCGGAAGTCTTGCCGTCATCCTCTTGCTGGCAGGTTGGCTCATCATCATGTACTACAGAAACCTGAAAAGATTGCGAAAACTTGCTTCCGACCTCAAGGAGCGCAAAACATTGCTTGAGAACCAAAGTACAGAACTCAGGGAACTCAACCGCATCAAGGACAAATTCTTTTCGGTTGTTTCGCATGACCTCAGAGGACCCATCAGTTCTATCGGCGGAATTTCACACATGATCCGGGAAAGCCTGGAACATGATAATAGGGCATTATTGCACGAAATTACTGACTATATTGACCAGACAGTCTTTTCGCTTACCGGGCTCCTCGAGAACCTGCTGAACTGGGCACAAAGTCAGCAAGGAAGATTTCCTTACAACGAAACGGAAATCGACACCAAAGAGCTGATCACCGAAGTGGTCCGGTTGTTTTCCACCATTGCTGTTTTGAAAGATATCCGGATCAATCTGAAACTTCGCGACAATTTAAGTATTGCGGGGGACAGAAACAGCATGATGATGATCATCCGCAACCTGGTGAGCAATGCACTGAAGTTCACCAAAGCAAACGGCATGATAAGCATCTCTACTAGCCTCACAAACGATGGCATGGCAGAAATTGTGGTTTCTGACAATGGTGTCGGTATACCGGAAGACAAATTACCCTGGCTGTTTGAATTTAAAGAAAACAAAAGTACTTACGGAACCGATAAGGAAAAGGGGGTTGGACTTGGATTGAGTCTGGTGAATGAGTTTGTAAAAATGAACAAGGGCACTATAAAAGTAATCAGCAAAGTGGGTGCAGGAACCACTTTTAAATTACATTTTCCTTTACCAGAGCGGATGTCCTGATTACAGGTGCATTTTTGCACAAATCTGACATTCCTAATTATTTGCAGTTCAATTAGTCAAATAAGCAAATTTATAATTGACTTGGACTGAGGATTATTGTAACTTACCTTTTGTTATTGAATCTATTTGAATTCTTATGCAATCTGGTTATCTCCCAGAAAGTGGCAGCAAATCATGCTTTTTTTAATTGACGTTTCGGATAAGCTCTTATGAGAATCTGCATAATCAACGGAAACCCGTCATCTCAGAACATAGCTTTTGAAGAGACAATTGGCACTTTGACCGATTTTTTAAATAAGTCAGGGCATCATATTGTAACATTCTTACTTCGCGATTTGAAGATTAAGTATTGCGAAGGTTGTTTGAATTGCTGGTTTAAAACACCCGGAGAATGTTCATTCAATGATGATTCTAAAATAATCCGATTCACATTCATGAATTCAGATCTGGTAATATTTACATCACCTATAATAGCTGGATTCACAAGCGCTTTACTTAAGAAAGCAATGGACAAGCTGATCCCCCTGGTTCTTCCTTATTTTGAATTATCCGATTCTGAGGTCCATCATAAAGGTCGTTACCCAATCTATCCCAAACTGGGAGTTTTTTTGGAAAAATCACCTGATACTACTTTCCATGATCTGGAAATTATTAATGGAATTTTTGCAAGAAATGCCATTAATTTGAAAACTTCAATAGGCTTTTCCTTTACAAGCGAAGAACCAATAGAAAAAATTGTCAATGAAATTAGCTGTTTTTAATGGGTCACCCAGAGGCTTAAAAAGCAACACAAAATTATTGCTTGATCATTTCTTAAAGGGTTTTTCGGAGACTGCGCAACACCCATTCGAGATGTATTATTTAAAACCTGACGATATCAAAACAAATACCATTCATTTTCAGAATGCAGAGAACATAATTATTGCCTTTCCAATGTACCTTGATTGTATGCCAGCTATTGTAAAAGAATTCTTCGAATCTTTAGCTGATTGCGACATGATTAATTCAAACAACAAATCAATGGGTTTTGTGATACAGTCGGGTTTTCCTGAACCAGGGCAGTTTTATTATCTTGAAAAATACCTGAAGAATTTCACAAACAAATTGAATATCAATTATAAAGGCACCGTAATAAGAGGCTCTGGTGAAGGAATACAAGTCGATAAAACGGCCAAAGGAGCCTTCCTGAGAACTATTCATTTTGTTGGAAGAAAAACCAATCTTGCAGGTGTTGGATATTTTCTTAACACCAAAAGATTATTTAAATTGTTTTACCTTCTTGGTAAACACTATGGTATGACCACAGAATTTAAAACCTCCATTAAGGACATCCTTGCAAAACCAAAAAAACTATCAGGAGTTGGATTTAAAATGTTCACTTTTATAAGCAGTAAGTTATATTTTAATGTCATGTTAAGAAAATACCAGGCTTATAATAAAAGGTACGATATGCCCTATTTTTCTAAGTAATAACTTCAAATAATCTATTTTATTGACCTATATAACAAATCGTTATGAAAGAATACGCGCTGTATTTATTTACATTGACAGCATGGCAAGGCTGTTAATGTGTTACAGGCTTTAGAACCGGTAAAACAAACTTATTCCCATAGCAGGCAACAGCGTGGTAAAACCGGTTTCGTTTAACAAGAACAATGCCATGCCGGCATCCAGGCTGATACCTGAATTTTGTGAAAAATAGAAATCACGCCCGATTCGCAGGTGATATTCAAGATCATTATCCGTAGGTGATTCCTCATCATCCCAGGAAATATAATAATAATCCAAGCCGGTTCTGATATACCAGGGACGAAGCATGGAATAAACCGTGGTGTCACCAAAATGGATATAGCAATCACCCGAAATCGATAGCAGTAATTTCCAATCGAAAAGCCAGTCGTTAGGTGAAGGCCATGTTCCGATACTCATACCCAGTTGCAGCTGATTGTGAACATCAGTTCTGAATCCGACGTGAGCTGCTTCAGCAAATCCCAAACCTAAATGCATGTTTGCCTTTTCCTGGGCGTATACCTCGGTAGCTACAACCAGGAAAAATCCTAAGATAAAGGTCAGTGCCTCGTATTTGCCGGACATCCGGCTCATAATAATGCAGATTTAAAATATGTCTAAATCATCGGGCAGAATTCTTATCTCAATACCTGATATTAGTAAAGTTATTACAATCAAACATGAAAGTCAATATGGGCGATTTATGTATGCTTATCGGAGTACGAAGGAAAAATCAGAAACTCACTTCCGCTTTGCCTTTATCATTATACAGCATAACCTCTTTTGACACACCGTTTACGGTTATCCGGTATTTTCCATAAAAACCGGCAGTTGCATAGATGCCGTCATTACCGGCGACACCTGATACGTTGGTCCACCACTCCTTAAAAATCAGATCTCTGTATGCTGTAGCAGTCGGAGTGGGTGACCAGTCGCGATTATACATCGATGAAACCGGGATCCAGTTGGCTCCTGCCCAGAAACCCCACATGATGATTCCTTTAACTGCCGGGTGCGAAAAACATATCCGGTAATAATCAACAAGTTCCCGGGCATTGGCTTCTTGCTCCGCCGGTGTCATGGTGTAGATTTTTTCTTCGTAATATTTCGAGCGCTGGCCGGGAATATTGAACTCAGTAATACGAATGGGCAAATTGAATGTTGCCAGTGAATCAAGTGCATCCATCAGGGTCTTCCGGTCAAAGGTTTCCGCGTGCAAGTGCCCCTGTACACCAATTCCTGCAATGGGAACTCCCTGTGCTAGCAGTTTGCGGATTTGGGCCATGTAATGAGGCAGCATCAAGCCAGTTAGAATATCATAATCATTCAAAAACAGCTTTGCATCGGGATCTCCGTTGTGAGCCCATGTTGCCATGTTTTTTGTGATATTAGGTCCCAGCCGGTCTTCATAATAATTACCGTGAATCATTTCATTATTCAGGTCATATTCGATAAACCGACCTTTATAGCGTGCAGTTATCGTTTCGGCCCGGTTTTGCAACGTTTGCCTGAGCTCGTCATCATTGAGTTGTTTCACCCAGGGTTGTACAAACTGGGGAATTCCCCAAAACAGGTTATGTGCACGCAGCGGGATGTCATTTTCTTCAGTCCATTTCAGAATGCCGTCCACAACCGCGAAGCTCAACTTTCCTTTTTCGCGTTCCATGCTGGGCCACTTTACCGCGTTTTCAGTAACGGCAGAATTGAAATTCTGCAGGAATTTCTCCTTGTATTGCTTCAGATCGCTTTCTTTCATGGAGCCGTCGGCCATACTGTTGGCAATGGCGCATCCAAACCAGAATTCGTGCCGGAGCTGCTCAACCTGCACGTTATCGCCGGGTTTTGCTTTTATTATTAGTTTTCCCATACGGTATTTGGCAATCGAATCGTTAATGCCTGCGTATTGCGCTTCTGCACTGCTGTTTGCGTTGACCTGGATCAGAGCAGTCAGTCCCACGATTAGGATTCCTTTTACAATATTCATTTGTTATTATTTTGCTGGAAACTAAAATTAATGAATTTAGCTACAGGATTTTGTTAATAGATCCTTAAAAATCATTTCGACTTATTCAGTGCTGTTGTTAATGATTCGTTTATTTTAGATACTTTTATTACTTAAAATTTTCATAAAAAATAAACAACCCATAATTCTATGAAAAAACTATCAATTTTCGTTTTGCCTCTCATCATGCTGGCAATGAGTTCATGCAAAAACTCAAATCCAGTGCTGTCTATTGAGGGTGGAAAAGTAATTGGCGTAAAAACCGCAACGGAAGGAATTATTGCCTATAAGGGCATTCCTTTTGCAGCGCCCCCAGTAGGTGATTTACGCTGGAAAGAGCCACAGCCGGTTATCCCCTGGGAAGGTGTCATGACAGCCGACTCTTTTGGTGCAGCTGCCATGCAGGTAACCTGGGATCCAAACAGTTTCTATGGCCGTGAATGGCGGGCAAGCGGATCGGTTCCTTTCAATGAAGACTGCCTGTACCTGAATGTATGGACTTCTGCAGCAGGCCAAACCGACAAAAAACTCCCGGTTGCCATGTGGATACATGGCGGTGGTTACCGCGAAGGTTTTGGTTTTGAACCGGAAATGGACGGTGGGGAAGACTGGGCATCCAGGGGCGTCGTCTTTGTATCTGTTACTTATCGTCTGGGTGTACTGGGCTTCTTTTCACACCCCCTGCTTTCAGAAGAAAGTCCTAACAAAGTTTCAGGCAATTATGGTTTGATGGACCAGGCTGCTGCACTGAAATGGATTCAAAAGAACATTGCGCAATTTGGCGGTGACCCCAATAACATCATGATCTTCGGTCAGAGTGCCGGTGCAGGAAGTGTGCAGTCGTTGTGTGCTTCACCACTAACCAAAGGACTTGTGAGCAAGGCAATCAGTATGAGCGGCGGCGGATTGGGCGACAGAAGACCAGGTCAGCCTCTGGATACGGCCCAATTAGCCAACAAAGCTATGATGGATTTTTTTGGAAAAACTACGCTTGCAGATATGCGCGCTCTTTCATTTGATGAACTTACTCAAATGTCAAAGGAATATGCAGATACCACAAAGAAACGCGTTTTCCTGGGACCTGTAATTGACAACTATTTTCTTACCGGAACTTTCAGCGATTTAGCACGTGCTGATGAAATTGCCGACGTTCCTTATATTTTTGGCTTTACCGCCAACGATATGTTTGATATGCGTCAGGCTGTGGCTGATTTCTGCCTGCTTAGGGAAGAAAACAGCGATAAACCTGCCTATGCCTATTTATTTATGCGTCAACTTCCGGGCGATTCTTCCGGTGCATTTCACTCCGCTGATTTGTGGTATACGTTTCATTCGCTAAGGCATAGCTGGCGTCCTTTTACAGAGGCTGATCATGCTTTGAGTCTGAACATTGTGGATTACTGGACAAATTTCGCCCGATTCGGCAATCCGAACGGACAGGAAGATGGGATTTGGAAACCATACACTAAAGCTACACCCGAATATATGATTTTTGATGTAGTCGGAGATTCAGCTATTTCCAAAATGACCAGCACTCCTGAATATTTGAAACCTGCCAAGCTGCAATAAAAATTATTAAGTCTTTCATTGAATTCACTTTTATTCTTCTGAATTCCTTTAAGGCATAGTCGAAACATCTTATTTTTAATAAATTAAGATTCCTCGACTATGCCGTTTTTTTGAAATGATAATGTTAAGCTGCTGTTTTATAGCCTGGTAATCCAAGGTTGCGTTGATAAAAGAACGTAATTGCCTTTTAAGGCAATAGCCTATTCCCGTAAAACTTATAAATAGTACATTAAAAAAGGACAGATCCTTAGGGTATTTTCGTATTTTCTTGTATCATTGATGTTCTTTTCATGCTTACATCACTTTATGAAGTATCAACCATTTTCAGTAAAGATTGCAGTACTTTTTGTTTTTCTGATTAGATTTAACCTAACCTTCTCACAACAAATATCCGCTGATATTGATCGGCCTGAATACCTGCCTATTGACTCATTGATTCACACTTTCGAACTAAAAAATGGTTTGAGAATATACTACCAGCCCGAATGGTTTGAGAATAAAAAATTTCATGTCTCCGCAGCAGATCTTCCTGCCGAGGATTTTTTGTATAGACTAATGGAGGTAGGGAAATGTTCCCTGATTGCTATAGATGGGACATCCTATGTATTGGTATTGCCTGAAACAAAACCCGAACTCCAGGCAAAAAATGAAACCAATTCTTTGTTAATTATTGGCAATATGCAGGAGTTCGGCAAATATAAAAAAGCCACCTTGAGCGGGAAGATTGTGGACGGCAAAAATGGGGAACCGTTACCGGGTGCACATTTGTTCATCAATAAACTTAAAACAGGAGCAACCACAGATAAACAGGGAAAGTATTCCATTGATTTACCGGTAGGTGATCATGACGTTGTATTATCCTATATGGGTTACACGGAATCGGTTCATAAAATAAGACTGGTGAGTACGGGCAATGCAGATTTTGAAATTTTCGAAAAATCGGTAAACCTTTCAGAGGTAACTGTTACATCCAACAAAGCCAACTACAATATTTCCTTAACTCAAATGAGCCTTGTGAAACTCAATGCAAAGTTAATCAAGGAATTGCCTGTTTCGATGGGTGATGTAGATTTACTAAAAAGCATTACCCTTCTTCCAGGTATACAATCGAGCGGAGAGCTCGGCACAGGTTTCTTTGTGCGGGGTGGCGGTGCCGATCAAAATCTGATCCTTCTGGAGGATATTCCTGTATTCAATTCCTCACATCTTTTTGGATTGACCTCAATCCTAAATCCCGATGGCATTGAAAACGTCACCCTTTATAAAGCCGGTATCCCCGCTAGATACGGAGAACGTGCCTCTTCAGTTTTAGACATAAGTATGGGGGCAAATATCCGGGAGAAAGCAGCTGTGACAGGTGGAATTGGCCTTATTAACAGTAAGATAAGTCTCGGGGTACCTTTTGTAAAAGATAAGGCAATTCTTTATCTGGGTGCACGTACTACTTATTCCGATTGGCTTTTGCATAAAACGCAAGACTTGGACCTGATGAATAGCTCTGCCGGATTCTCTGATATCAACGGAAAGTTCGTTTACAATACAAACAGCAGGAATAAGTTCTCCATCTTTGGATATTATAGCAAGGACGCGATCAGCATTAAGAATTCCGATAGTTATGAGTATACCAATTTTTTGGGATCGGCGCACTGGAACCGCATTTTCACCGATAACCTTTTTTCTGAATTGGTAGTTGGTTTCAGCAAATACGAGTATCATACGGATGAATTTGATTCTCTTCAAAGAGATGAAACTTATAAAATTAAAACCTCGCTATTGTACAAAACACTGAAATACAATATAACCTGGATTCCATCAGCAAACCATACCCTGGATATCGGAGTGAACGGGGCAATCTACAATGAAGAGCCCGGCAAATTAAACCCTTTCGACTCATTGTCGTTAATCAGTCCTGTTAAACTGGCTTCTGAACAGGCAATCGAGTATGCTATTTATGCAAGCGATAACATTACTATAACTGATAAACTGGGGGCTGAAATTGGATTGCGGTTTTCCAAATTTAAGAATCTGGGCCCGTCCGATGTTTTTGTGTATGATCCTTCATTAGTCAAATCGCAAGAATCAATTGTGGATACTGTTCATTACGGAAAGAATAAAACTATTGCTTCCTATTCGGGTTTTGAACCCAGAATTTCATTCAGATATACAATAAATGATAACAGCTCTGTTAAACTAAGTTATAGTCTGATTAACCAATATATAAATCTGGTTTCCAATTCCACTGTTATGAATCCGGCTGATTTATGGAAAATGAGCAATACTTATGTAAAGCCTCTGAGATGTGATCAATATGCATTGGGATATTACCGGAATTTTAAGAAAAATATGTTTGAAACATCTCTGGAAATATACTACAAAAGGCTTACTAACATTATCGAATATAAGGATGGTACTGCTTTATTGCTAAATTCCAATCTTGACGCCGATTTACTGAATGCAAAAGGATACAACTACGGTGTTGAATTTTATGTCAGGAAGAATTCAGGACGTTTAACAGGTTGGTTAACTTATTCTTATTCGACTTCTAAAAGGCGGACCAGTGGAGTAACTCCCGCTGAACAAGTGAACAAAAATGAGTATTTTCCTTCAGTATATGATAAACCACATAATCTGAATGTGATTGGAAATTATCATTTGTCGAGGCGTTGGAGATTCTCATGGGCTTTCTCATTCAGCACAGGTCGGCCGGTAACCTTACCTGAATACAAATATTCTGCCGGTGGAATCGAATTGGTATATTATTCTGACCGAAATAAATACCGTTTACCCGATTACCACCGACTTGATATCTCCATTACCTGCGATGAATCACTCAAAATCAAGAAATTCTGGAAGGGTAGCTGGACTTTCTCAATAATAAATTTATACAGCAGAAAGAATCTATATTCTTCATATCTGCAGAAGGAAATCTCAGATTATAGTTTATATGCTCTTTACATAATCGGACGCCCTTTGCCCACTTTAACCTATAATTTTTCCTTTTAAACCGGTAAAATGAATAAAGCACACCTATTCCTGGCACTCATAATTACAACCTTTTTTTCGTGCCGATTACCGTACGAACCTGATATAAATACCAATCAGCAAATTCTGGTAGTGGATGCTTTTATAACCAATCATCTCAACTTGAATTATGTCAGGTTAGCATTGGCAATACCCTTTGATTCGACCGGAACTTATCCACCTGTGCATGATGCAGAGGTATACCTCACCGACAATAACAAGATTATTACTTATTTTGAAGAAACAAGTGATGGCTACTATGAACCAGTGGATGATGGCTTTTCCGGGAAGATACATGCAAGCTATATATTAACCGTAACAACTCCTGACGGACATACCTATGTATCCAACCCGGAAACCATTCTGCCCGACATGGAGCCTGTAAGTGTGTATGGAGGATATGACAAGATCGAATATTTGGTAAAGGATGGATATGATAAAACATTCAAGATTTCTGAAAATGTTTGTGTTACCTATTTTGATTATAACAGCGAAATAGCTACCCCTCGCTTCAGGTATAATTCTTCTCAATTGGTTGAATATAATTTAGTTAAAGACTTACAATTAAACCAATATGTTTTTTATTGCTGGAAAACTGAAATCGATAACAACCTGCGGTTCACCAATGAAAATTACGCATCATCTTCTGCCGATGTATATAAACAGGAAGTTTGCATTTCACCTCCCGAAATCCGTATCAGAGTTAAAGACCTTAAAGTGAATCCCGTCAGCCACAATACAAACGACTGGATTTATGTAGATTCGCCGATAGAAGTAGTTGAATATAAACGCATACTGGAAATAAAGCAATACAGGTTGAATGAAGACTCCTATGAGTATTACAAAGCAGTAAAGAAACAGTCAGATGCAGAAGGAAAAATATTTGATCCAATCATCTCTCAATTAAATGGAAACATTAAATGTATTACAGCTACTTCAAAACCGGTTTTTGGCTTTTTTGAAGCCTCAAACCTCACTACTATAAGTTATGTCATCCAACGTAACGGATTGGGCAGCAACATAAGCTTTCTAAGGATCAGCAATCTTCTCGTTCATACAAATGAAGGGTTTAAGATTAATCAATTGCCTGATTTCTGGATTCAATAAGTCCCTATTATGTACAAAAAACTGTATTTGATTTGTTTGATATCTTTCTGGTGCGCCAGGCAACTTGCTGCCGGTGCCAATGCGCCACTGGAGATGGTTTCTATGGCCACAGACAGGGACGTTTATATTGCAGGTGACTGGGTCTATTTCTCTATAAAAATACAGGATATTGCCGGTTATCATGTCAGCGATTTTGCTTACCTGACGCTCAATAACGACAAACAGCAAAAGGTTTTTGGAGGTTGCCTGAAAATAACCAACAACATTGCTTCCGGTAGTTTTTATTTGGAGGACACATTAACTACGGGTATTTATCAACTGGTTTCCTATACCAATCATTTGCGCAACTATGGAACAGAAGTATATGCTGTTAAAAATATTCTGGTTGCCAACAGGTTTGATACCGATTTTAGAAAGATTTCCGATGAGTTTGTTTCTAAATCTTCAGACACTCTGTTTCAAACAGAACCTGAAAAAAATCACCATGACCTTTACGTTCAACTGAATAAAGAGGTATTTTCACAACGCGAACGGGTAAAGCTTGATATCGGGCTTCCTGATGTAATTGCCGATGCCCTGGTTTCAGTGTCCGTGAGAAAAGTAGCTCCTGTAACCTTTCAGGAAAAAAGTACGCATTGGAAAGATACCAATAGCAGTTATTGCTGTAAATATCTGCCCGAGCGCTCCGGAATTGTTTTGCATGGATGTATTCGCGACGCAAAAAATGCCTCTGCTGCCGATAAAACGGTATTTCTTTCCTGCGAAGATAGCATAGCCAACCTTCAGTTTGTTAAAACTAACAAGAACGGAGAATTCAGATTTTTTCTCAATCCTTATTATTTTGGGAAAAAGGCTGTTGTTAAACTCGAGGGAGAAGATGAATCTCCTGTCCTGATTGAAAGTAAGTATTTTAATGGGATAATTGGAACCCTGCCGGCACAAATTCATGGAGACCTGGAAAGCTACCTGGAAACCGATCAGAAGTATCTGGGAATCCAGCGTTCCTATAATGAAAAATTTCGCCAGGAATTACCTGAGATGGCCACTGCAATAAGCAGGCGTCCTGAAGTATATTCCAAAGAAGGTGTAGTGGTCAGGCCGGCCGATTTCATGTATTTGAAGGATTTTAAGGAAATAGCCCAAGAACTATTAATTCATTTTAAAATCAGAGAAAGAAAAGATGATTTTGAGGGTTCTTTAGTTGACATCAACCAAAAAGAATATTCAATACCGTTTATTTTTATGGACGGCATTCTGATGGAACATGTCAGGCAAATAATACCTCTCGATTCAAAGAAAATAAAAACTATTGTAACAATCCCTAATGCACGCCTCCTGGGCAGTTTAAATCTGCCTTGTATTCTTGATATCACTACCAACTCCGCTGAAATTGAGAGGGTTCAATGGCGATCTCCGGTTGCCTTACTTCACGTTGAACGTCCCATGCCGAATTCGACATATAGGATACCTGAAATGGATAAAATACCCAGGCATATTCCCGCCTATTTACCATTGCTTTATTGGAATCCGGCTTTCCAGATCAATTCCGGTAAAAATTGTACCGCTGCATTTTTCACTTCTGATTGTACCGGAACTTTTGAAGTGATCATTAAAGGCTTTTCATCTGATGGCAAGGCATTAGAATTCAGGAAAATATTTGAAGTGATTGCACTAAATCGATGATTATGCGTAATTTAAAATATGTATTCTTTTTAATGACATGTTGGCCGGTAGTGTTCATTAAAGGACAATCCGGTCTCGCCTGCAACTGCGGTGAAATACTTGACTCGTTAATGGAACCAAATTTATATGGGGATATATACCAACAAGTAGACATAGGTATTGGTAGCCAGTATTTTACCGAAGAATGGCTAAAGGGCGAGGTTTATCTTACCAATAAAACAACTGTTGGAGGGAAATACCTGAGATATAACCAATATCTTGACAGATTGTTGTGGTTAATCCCCGCCAGTAATCAACAGGTATTGCTTGATAAAGAACAAATAGAAGGTTTTTGTTTAAACAATAAACCTGGACATAAATATTGTTTTCAGAAAATTCCTGTCAAGGTGGATATGATGCCAGATTCCCTGCTTGTATTTGGTGAAATTTTATATCAGAACAAGATTTCATTATATGCCTTTCGTAAAGTAATACTTACCGGATATGAGCTGGTAAATACCGGATCATATGGAAAGAATATCTACACTGTTAACACAACTTACTTTCTTAAGCTGAAAAATGGGAGAACCGTTGGTTTTAAAAAATACAGAAAACACGATATTATTCACCTCTTCCCGGATAAAAAGGAATTGATTGTTACCAAATTTAAAGAAATGAAACAACATCATTTCCGAACGGAGACAGATTTACTCAACATAGCAAAGGTGTTGAATGAAGTTTTATGATGTGCTGTTATTTGCAAAATGCCCCTTGTTATCCCTTTTTGGTTCTGATAAAGATCATGGCAACTGCTGTGGTTATGATCCCCATAAGTAAGGCACCCAAAGCACCCTGAAGGGCATAATTCTGATAATTGAATTTCGCCTGAGCTTCAGCAGTGGTCGCATATTGACCTAATTCCACGGAGCGCCTGATCACATTAGGAAAATACTCGGGTGTGATGACATAGGATGTGATCCATTGGGTTAATGGACTCAATAGGGAAATGAAAACGGACAATACAATACCCGTTTTTAATCCCTGAAGATAGGTCATGGTCTCGTCATAATAACTTTTCTTTTTGTCTTTGAGCGCCAGCACCATGACGATAATTGCAGGAATGGCGAACAGGTTGGTTAGGTACATATGATAGTCAATGTATTTATCGTGCAAACCGGAAATCTTTTCCAGCAGCATCCAGAGCAATGTCATCACAGAAAAGATGACCGCCCATTTGATTTCGATTTCTACTTTTTTCATGCTTTATTGTCAATAAGATATTATTTATAGAACGAGTTGCTCTTCACTGCTGAATGTGGAAATTAAAGTTGGCATGTCCCAATGCATTCCATAATCTCAACCAGATGGGGAGTAACATTTCAGTCCCTCTCGATGTGGAAATATCACCCAGGTCAATGATTTGCTCCTTTTTCCAGCCCATTGATTCCAACAGACCACTTACCAGTTTTTTGGCATGAGCATCGTTGCCACTCACAAACACATTGTGGTTGCCAGGAATCCGCTCGGGGTGTGTCATAATGAATGCGTTCATGGTATTCAGGCTTTTAACTACCTTAATGCCGGGAAACCGTTTCTGAATCTGCTCCCCTAGCGAATCTGTATTGCAAACCCACAATGAAGGAGGCATGCCATTTGAAAAATCCAAAGGATTGGCTATGTCCAGAAGGACTTTCCCCTCCAGGTTGTTTTTGTCTGCATGTTCAAGAATTTCAATAGATGCATGACCATTTGTTGCATTGATAACCAGTTCAGCGTCTTTGGTTGCTTCTGGTATCGCTTTTAATGCAATAGTTTTATGTTCCTTGTGCCAATCAGCAAATGATATTCCGGTCATTTGATTGGGTTCAGTCCGTTTGACAGTTTCTTCCGGATTTCTTGTACCCAGAGTCACACTGTGACCTAATTCCAGTAATCTGGCAGCCAGAGATTGCCCTACTGCTCCGGTTCCTAAAATGGTTATTTTCATTATCTTGGTTTATTGAAGTTACACAATTCGTCTAATAAGGGTTTTAAATATTTCTTGATAGTTAAGGCTTTGTTTCTGTATTTCAATAGCATTACAAAACAGAACCGTTTAACCGCTGCAAATATCTTTCAACTACTTTAATTTATTAAATTCTAAAGCACTTCACCATACTGTAAACAATTCAGCAGGCAAAATAGTTAATTGAAATATGATTCTTTTTAGATATGTCATCTTTCCAGTAAAGACGCGTTACAATAGGGCCCTTTAAGGAACTGAGACGACAAATAGTCCGGGGAAAGTGAAAGCGAGGGAGGATTTAATTATTGGTCCTATTTGAAGCTGTTGCAATTGTATTCCATACTGATCAGCTCAAATTCACCATAACAAAAATCACCATCAGGGCGTTTATAAATTAATCTGGCTTTGGAAGGAAGCCGGTAACCGTTGAATACTTTAAAGTCTGTTACCGGAGTTTCCCACGGATAATTTTTATATTCCTTTCCATTGGTTTCATACCTGTCGTTGCTGATGAAATTGATTAGCTTTCCTTCATCATTGAAATACAATATAGCACTTATACAGATGCTATCATTGGTGAATATTGCTTTTACGCTTAACGGATCCAGCATCTCCCATTGAATTCTTTTGTCAATCAACGAGCCCGGAGCCATAAAAAACATATCATTAAGCACGGTCACCGTTTCACCCTGGTCCATCATAGGCCCACTGGCATTTACTATGGTGAATAACCCGAACAATTTTATTTGAAATATCGCTTTTGCCTGTCGATAGATATGTAGGCCAATGGCAGGAATTCCTTTCTTTTTGGCTACAATATAGAATAACCGCGAAGGTATATCCATAAAATTATATTGAACCGACTTCAGCGGCATGTAACCTTCATTGGGGGTAAAACGTATTCCTCCCTGGAATGCTGCCCTGAAATTGTGTATCTTTTCTTTACCTATAAATCCTGAGTAGTATATGTATTTTTTTACTACTTCAGGCAGGTGTTCGAGATCCACCTCAGTCAGCAAATCCGGTTCCAGTCTTTTAATCCGATCAAATTCGGATTGAACCGCCTGTTTGAATTTACTTTTCAGGGAATTCATACATCCATTGCCTAAATAAAAATCAATCTTATTTGGAACAAGGCACTTAATTCAAACACACTTTAATTACCCAACATGGTCTCAACCACATTCAGAATATATGATGTCGACGGACGGTCAGTAGTAGACTGACTCAGATATTTGAACCTGAGTATACCATCTTTATCGATGATGTAAACTGCCGGTACATTCTGAAGCGTATTGGTACCGTCCCACTCAGTTCTGAATATATCCAATCCTTTTGAAACTTTCTGCTGATCATCAATTAAAACAGGCAGTGGTAATGGTATTTCACCGTCATTATATAAGAGCGTTTTGGGATAATGCCGGAGTGTAAAATTCATCCATTCTTTTTGGGCATCTGATAATTTCTCCGGATCTGCCGGATTCTTACCCTTTTCAATATAAGCCAATCCTCCGGCGAAGTTTTTCTCCCAGCTTTTAAGTGTATCTTTGTTATATGGCAACAGGAACAGAATCTCCATGTTGTATTTTTCACGGATTTTTTGTGTGAGTTCCAGATCAGCCAGTTCAGCATACTGATAAAAGCAGATACCACACCAATAGCTGTCATTGTATTTTCCCCTGGAAGAAATCAGTAAAATGTTTTTCCCACGAAGCTCACGAGTCGATACCTGACCTCCCTGATATGTTTTTAAGGTAAAATCTGAGAATTTTTCTCCTACGATTCCTATTTTGACACCTTCATTTTGTGAATACACATTGCACAAAATGGTTAATAGCAATGCTGATAAAATAATTCCGGGTTTTTTCATAAGTTTTGATGTTTTTGATACTAATACTAAAATTGCAGTCTTAAATAGAATTTTCCGAAAATAGATCAAATTATTTCAAACCTTTGTTATTGAAATGAAAATGTTATGCTGATTATTGTTAAAAACCTGGCTGAAGACAGGTAAAGAAACCAGTTAAAAACCGGGTCAAAAAACAGGTTCACGCTATAATG
The DNA here is from genome assembly GCA_964449015.1 of uncultured Bacteroidales bacterium. GTDB lineage: Bacteria > Bacteroidota > Bacteroidia > Bacteroidales > UBA10428 > UBA5072. The sequence continues at coordinate 11,297 of CAYVBH010000010.1, read as the reverse complement.
ACCGGTCATTCAATTTCATCCAGAAAGGTCTGCAACTGCTGAATATACTTTCCTACGTGAATTCCGTCTACGAATGCATGATTGGACTGCACTGAAAAAGGCAGTAATGTATTCTCTCCTTGCTGATAGTATTTTCCCCATGAAATTCGGGGAACCGAGTCGTTTCTATCCAGTGAAAGGGTATGAGAAATATGTGTGAAAGAAATCCAGGGGATGCAGGTGATATAAATCAAATCATCTCTTCCGATTAGTTTTTCCGGTACCAGAAAGTCCTTTTGATTTTCATTGGTTTGCCCGGCCATCTTTACAAATTCATCTATATCGTCTGTCAGGTCAACAGTCACCATTTTGAATAAATCATCTTCGGAATCCCGGTTCATATCTGTAAATGAAGGATGTACCCTGTCATGCAAAACTACCTGGTCATTCTGAATCCGGTATCTGAAGTTTTCAACCCGGTTAATCACCGTGGTGGCAGCAAAAATCATGGAATAGTAGAAGGACAGTTCCTTTTTTCTGGTAAACTTCAGAAAATGGGTAACATCAATGTCCATACAGATATTGTATTGCGGATAGTCCATCTTGTGGAAGAATTCGTAATGTTCTTTTCTCTTCCAGTTTTCAATATTAATGTATTCCATTACAGTTTGAATTTTCAGGTTAATGTGCTGTTTTGCTTTTACAGTATAAGATTTCACAATATTAACCCAAATTCCTTGGGAAAATTAAGGCATTACGGTTCCGTTTATAAAATCCCATTACCTATAATGCTGAAAAAGTCCTCCGTAGGAAACACTGAAGTTAAATATCCAGCCGTTGAAAAAGGGCTCGTATAAATGCGTGCTGTTCATATCGCTCCAATACGTGGTGTTTACAGATGGAATATAAGCATTTATGCCAAACCGCAGGTAATGCTCCAGCTTTTTCTTTGCTGAAGTTTCACCTTTTGGCAAATTGCCCATTTTTACGTCTGTGGTAATTCCAAAGCCATAGGTATAACCAGTGCGCAAACCTAACAAATTATCTTCGACATGTATATTTTTCGATTCGAATTCACTATAGGAAAGGGATACATTGGGTATGATTCTTATTTTTTCCCTCTCAATGATGGCCAAACCCAGCGATACACCGGCAATATCCATCCTGTATTTATTGCCTGCGGGCCATGTGGTTTCTTTATAACTCAGTTCAGTCTGCAGTTTCCCGCCTCCCAGATGATAAAAACCGGAGACGTGTAATCGGGAATAACGCAAATCCAGGTTGGTAACAAATAATGCAGTATTGGTGTAATAGTTGGTAAAGTCGCCAATTATTATTGCTCCACCGGCACCTGCTGAAAGTCCGATACCCCACGATCGTTTCTGTGCGCTGTTACTCACTGTTGAATTGTTTTGGGCAAATGCAGATAATCCAAATAAGACAAATACTCCGAATGACAGATAGATTTTTTTCATTTTGATAGGTTTTGGTTGTTGATAGAATAATGAACTGAAGTAAAAATAAGTAAGAATAAGAAGAATTCATACCTGATCGAAACCATAAAGTATGGAGTTGCCTTTTTAATCCCGCAGGGATTACATGTTTGCAGAAAAACATACAAAGTCTGATCTTACGACCGCGGCCGGGTTCGCTTGTTTCGGTCATTCAATATTTTCTATACAAATCGGACTAATCAAGAGTCCTTGCCTGTTTATCGGAGTAGGGGATTGTAGTGGTTTTCGAAAGGGGAGCGGGGTTGTATTTTCAAACTACAGATTAACGAAGCTTAGTTGCAACCAAGCAAAGGGAACTCAACCCTGCTTGCCCTGTCTGCCGCCAGCGCTGGATTAATAAAATCAGAAACTCTTTTATGTGCGTACTTATCGCAATGAAAGAGCGTAACCTCTTACTAAAATTAACGGCCGATATGAACTTATTTTTTACTTATTTCCAACACCATAACTGAATAAGGTGCCAGTTTTATCGCCATGTCTTTATTGTATGAGCCCATGGTTGATTCCACCGGAATAATTTTGTTCGGTTCATTCAGCGATGCTTTATCCTTTAAATCAGCCTGAATAGTATAAATTTCAACAAGGGCATCTTCTGGCGCTTTGGAACCCTGGATTCGTGTTATCAGTGTATTTGTAATCCCTTCATAATTTACGGCTTTAATAACAATTCTTTTTCCGTCAGCACTGCCGGTAGCAATGGCGTCAACAGTACCGGGCCGCCAGTCTACGGGTTTAAACTGTGAAATACTGTCAATAAAATTCATAAACGGGTCCTCAGCTTCCCGGAAGGTACCAGAAGTAGATGCGTATTGTATTTCAGCGTAATGTTCACGGAAAAGTTTTTCAACCTGATAACCACCTCCCGGAAACCAGGAAACATGATCATGATATATCCAGGCAGTCCAGGTCGGATCATCGCTGGTATTACGCATGAGTAGGGCCGGGCAACTGAATTCCAGTTCAGGACTCAGTTTCTCGTAGCTGATCAGGCTTCCTGCGGCGTGCATTCCGGCACGCCAGTCATAGGTTCGGCTGAGGTTCCATTCAAGTATGGCAACTTTTATGTCCGGGTGACCCGATTTCAAAATGTAGTTTCTGAGTTTCACCAGGTATTCCTCTATTCTCCTCACACCGGTTTTATACTTGTCGGGTTCATATTCATAATTATGGCATCCGAGGATATCAAAATTGTCACCCGCAATATCAATGAGCTTTTCACTCCAGTTCATGTCGGTTGAGCGTTTCTGGCCACAGGCCACAATTTTCACTTTCGGTGCAATTTTTCGTATCTGGCTTCCGTAAATATTGACTATTTCAGCATACTGATCGGGTGATAGCCCGTGATTCATCGGCTCATTATCAATCTGAATGTAAGGTACATTATATGGTTCCGGATGTCCGTTTGCAGCTCGCTTTTGACCCCATTCAGTAGTGGCCGGATCGAAAAGATAATGGACCCAATCGATGGCATATTGCACTGCTTCAGGTTTTGTGGTAGTTGCCGGCAGCACTACCAAAGGATCGGCACCCAGTTTACGGCAAAGATTCATAAATTCTTCCGTACCGAAACCGTAATAATCGGAATAGCCTCCCCAAATCACATTCGGATGATACTTTCTGGAAACTTGTGGGCCGATACCGTCCTTCCATTTATAAACAGATGCAAATGAGCCACCCGGCCAGCGTATAAATGCGGGTTTTAAATCGTCAAGAGCTTTATATAAATCAGGCCGAAGCATTCCATCTTTGCGCGCATCTTCTGACATCATCGAAATAAAATCAACCAACACAGAACCTTTTCCGGATGCTGAGATTTCTATTGAGGCCATAGTATCAGTAACGCTTGAAGTATATTGATAGGGCACTTCCTGCCAATCGATGCCTGAGGTTCCCAACTTTTCTTCTGAAATCTGATTACCTTTCGAATCTGTTACCTTCAATGAAACCGAGACAGAACCGTCAACCGGTTTTAGCCATACAGAACCATCATACCCGTATCCTTTTTGAATATAAAATCGACTCTGCCGGATACCGGCTGTTCCGTTATTCACCATGATACGCAGACTCTTCTCGCCGTTGCTGAAATTCGTATCTACAATACTCACATTTCCGTTTTCTGAAAAGGTATTCCAGTAATCTTCAAAATCTTTCCCTTCAAAACCCTTTCCTCGAACCTGCTCGGCATATAACCCGTCTACTACCGAATGATTGATATGTTCAAGAAACTGACCGTAGATATTCTTACTGATATTTCCCTCTGAGTGGTCGGTATCAACCAATAAAACTGCAACACCAGACTTTTCATCATTCGTTTTTACTGATTTTTCGGCACAGGAATTGATTAGTACACAAACCAATCCAAGTATAACCACCGTAAGAATCCCTTTGAATTTATTCATGTTTAAGATTTTTTAATGAAGTCCTAAACAAGATAAGAAATTTTATTATATATCTGATGGTGTTTATTCATTTCCGGTGAAGTAGTCAGGTGGCGGGCCATACAGTATGTTTATCCGACAGATATCAGAAAGCTTGGTAGTAACCGATCGAAGGGAGTTCAGCCCTGCCTGCCGGTAGGCAGGGCGGCTAAACTAAGCTTAGGGAAAAAAGTAATAGATATGTGATGAATATTCTTGACTTCAGGAGCCAATTTCATTAACTTATATGAGATTACGATTCGTTTTACACTATACTTATAACAGCTTGGTGAAAAAAAGGAGGTTATCATGCAAGTACTGTCATTGATTATATCTGCATGTGCATTTGTGTTCTCAATTGTAGCTTTTGTCTTGGCCAGACGACAACAAACAGCATCATTGGACCTGCAACGTGATCTTTCTTTCGAAGGCCGACTAGCTGATTGGCCTGACGCTTTCATAATACATGGCATAAATTTAGAAGCTGCGAAATCTGAAGGGATTACTGCCAATCAGATTACTTATTTAATACTCAGCATTAATGCCCTGGCTGTATATTGCAGGGCAAACGACATTGGTATTTATGAACAGATCATTTTAAGTGATTACAGACAACGCATGTTTGCGCAACCTCACACTCAACATATCTGGCGGTACGCTCGATTCTGCATACCGATGGACATTGCGAGACACATCGACAAATATCTACATGATAAATACGGAGTGCAATATCAGCATGAAACTGAGTGAGATTTTTGATTTGCAGAAGTCTTAAAATAAACAACCTAAGCACTGGAACAATAAGTGCCTTTGGCCTGATAGGTCTCAGACAGAGCGCATAACTCCTTTTTTTTTAAATCCCGGAGGGATTGCATGTTTGTAGAAAAGCATTTCGGGTAGGTTTATACGACCCCGGCCGGGGTCGCATGTTTCATTTATTCACTATTTGCTATACACATAGGACTCCACCGGAGTCTTTGCCTGATTGCCTGCATCGAGTCATTAAGGTTTCCTACAAAGGGCAGGGTTAAAAAAAAAATATTGCTTGTGGAGTAAGGGATAACAGTTGTTTTCGAAAGGAGAGTGGGTATGTAGTTACAAACTACAGGGTAATAAAAGCTTAGTTGCAACCGACCAACGGGAGCTCAGCGAAGCTAAACTAAGCTTAGCGGGGGAAACTCAGTGAAGCTAAACTAAGCTTAGCGCATTTGCGCTTGACCGGTTAGCTACTGTATAAACTATTTACTTAAAATAATTATTTGTATTCCAAACTATATTCCTTTTGAATTAGCTGAATTAAAAGCGTGTTTTGTTTTAATAGATCATCTAATCTTTGAGTATAGCCAATCATTGAACCCTTAAAGCTTGTAATGGTAAAATAGTACGCATTTATTGTCTTTTTATCAGTAGCAAGCAAATTCGGATATTCTTTTAAATCTAAAATTGAAGATTCTTGTTTTAGCATCATTACAGCCTGTATATCTACTATATCTTTTTGTTGGTCGAGGATTTTTTGGTATCTCATTTCCAATAATTCAGCTTGATTGAGTATGCCTTTAATACTATTGCTGTAGATCATAATTTCATCTGAAACGGCCCTATCTTTTATAAGACTTAATCCCCCGGCATTCATTAATTGATTTAGTGTCCTGTCAACAGACATAAAAGCATTATAGCTATATGCATACTTAAAATTGAAATAATAAAATTTATTTATCTCATTGCCAATCAATTTATTATTCATAACGTTGAGTAAACTGTCAAGACCTTTTATCTGGGCATTATTCACGTCTATGGAATTTTTAAGTCTTTTTGATTCAACTTTTAGATCCTGTAACATGCTTATCATATACTCTTTTTCTTTATGTCTGTCAATGAAATGTTCACGAATATTTTCGGCAAAAAAACTTCCTATAATTGCAATAAATATTACAAGAAATTCAAATAAGTACTCCTTATATTTTCGGGGTTTATCTGAATGCTTAAGGTGGTGATGTATCTCCATATTAATTGTTTTAATGGTTATCTTAAGTGGTTACAACTCAATGTTGACTAACATAACTTGTGATGTACTTACCTAAGGTAACTCTATTTTCTTTTTCCTCAATACATTTAATTCTTTCTCAACTAAAATTTCTAACATGATAGTCAACAAATTTCCAATTTCGAAAGGGGAACAGCAACAATCTACATCTTATATTCAACCACTCCGTGGTTGCTCGGAATCGCGCACATCGGTTATACCGGGTTGCATCCGGCGCTATTCAATCCTGCCTGCCGGCAGGCAGGTTCAAGCACTCCGTGTTTGGGGATAATCTTATATTGGTACAAATGCCTTAAAGGCTCCCGACAAGGGCGGGGTTAAAAAGATTGCTTGTGGAGTAGGGGATTGAAGTGATTTTCGAAAGGGGAGTGGGGTATGTAGTTAGAAACTACAGAATGGTATAAGCTTAGTTGCAAACTAAGCTTAGCGGGGCGGCAGCGCAGCTAAACTAAGCTGAGTTGGGACATCAAATTCACGCTATCTTAAGTTATTTATTGTTGCTTTACCTTCATCATGTTTAGTTTTCATAGTATTTGAAATCGTTGTGAATTTCCTGTTTTCATACGATACTTCGTTATGAAGCATAATAAAATCGATCATAAACTGTTCTACCATTTTATACATCGCTGAAATCTTTTGGAACAATTTTGTATTTTCCGTTGACATGCTTTTGGCTTGTATAAGCTGTTCAATAAGTTCCTTGATGAAGTTCTGTACATTTTCTTCACTCTTTTTTAGATCATTACCCTGATCTTTAGAGGAATCAACAATTTGTGAATTTATAAATTGCAGTTCATCAATAAATCGCAATAATTCCTCTCTGACTTTTGTATTGTTCTTTTTATTAATACTATCAAAAAGTTTTTGAACCTTGTTTTCAAGAAATTCTTCACTGCCTTCATAGTCTAATTCAGCTCCGGCAAAATTGACTCTTAATTTTGTATTGTTCATGATTTTGTATTTTGGATTTAGGAGTATTTAAAGCTGTTCATATCTTATTTTACCTGATATGAACGATTGCGACATGAAACGTTGAAGATATCCGAGCGATTCCTTTGAAAAATACAAGATTAAGGTAGTTATATTCTTCTATATTTTTGCTACGACATATTCATTTTTCCTTAAAGCACCAGCAATGCGGCAGTATGTTATATAAAAAATCAAATAAGAAACAGCAAGCGCCGGGAGCTCAGGCAGAGAAGGAAAAATATGCCCTGAAGGGGCAAAATCAAATAGCCCAGGGCATCGCCCTGGGAATTGTCAAAAGGTTGAACAAAAGCCCTGTAAGGGCGTAAGCTTTTGCCAGGCTGCCGGTAATTGTTCGACCACCTGCATTGAGGCATCAAGGCACCCTACAAAGGGCTCATTACCAAAGGTTAAAAGATATTGCGCTGAAAGAGTAGGGGATTGAACCGGGTTTTCGAAAGGGGAGTGGGTATGTAGTTTCAAACTTAGGTTAACATAAGCTTAGTTGAAGACTAAACTTATCATGGGAGCTCAGCCCCGGAATTAATTTGTGAATCATTTTGAAATCCATTACCCAGATACTTATGAATCATCAATCCCGCAACGAAGAAGTTTAAAATTATAAGTGGGATTCCTACAAAAATTAACTGTTTTGCTCCTCTGTTGAAACTTTGAAATTCTTTGAACTCTGATAACAAGGCGCCTAACATAAATAAGCTAATCAAAATAAACAGGTTTGCAATGATTATACCTGTAATTTTATTTTTAAATATAATTTGAAGAATTAGTAATAAAGCTAAACCAATGGCAAAAGGGTTTAATGATAATGGCGGTGTGAAACCTGATAGTAATGCTAAGACAATCAGATAATACTCCGGAAATGTTGCTAAAATTGCTTTAGGTTTTCCCATTATAATAAAAATTGTCAGTGATTAATAGTTACTATTTCACTAAGATAACGCATATCATTAACTCTCAAGTATGTGGAACAAGAAAATTTCTTTAACATAACATTAAAGCATTAGATATACTCGAAATTTTTCCTGCCTGACGGCGAGGCAGGCTTTAACATAAAATCCATTGAAATTATACTAGAAAATTTACTTTAACATAACATCTGCCGTTATTGAACTGAGGCAAAGCCTCAATCCGATTAAATTGTTATTCAAACTAATGAAACTCGAAAATTTGCTTTAACATAAAATCTACCGATATCGAACTGAGGCTAAGGCCTCAATCCGATATCTGATTTTATGTTAAGTATCCGGTTAACTCCGCTTAGGCTTCGTTAACCGGCTACACGCAAATTTTCTGCGGCATAAATTCTCTTTTCGATTGTCCGATAATTAATATTATGTTAAATAGAATTATCAAAGAAAAAGGGAAACGGTTTCGCTTCCCTTTTATTGGTTATTAGATTTCATTAAGACGTTTAACTACGCTCTCGCGTTCTGCTTCCATTTTCAAACGATAATAAACCGTTTTCAATGTCTCCAGGGCGCTTTTCTTGTCGTTTGGATCTCCAACGGATGCACTGGCTTTTTCCATATAAGGAATCACTTTTTTCAAAGCTTCGTCACCTTCTTTCTGCTTTTTCTCAAAAGCAATATTATCCATAATCTTTGAAGCATCTTCGTAAATTTTCACTGCCTTGTTGTAGTGCAGCACACCCAGGTTGTAATTGGCGTTAAAATAATCCGGATTCTTTTCCAGGCATTTCATATAGGCTTTTTCTGCATCGTCGATGCGGTCAAGCTTTTCATAAAGTGTACCTTCGGTAAAGTAATAGGAAATATTCTCGGGATCACCTTCTTTGGCTTTGTTGATCATCTCCAATGCCTGGGGAACCTGTTTTGAATCGATGTAATAATTGATCATTTCAATCATGATCGCCTGGTCTTCAGGGTTTTTGGTAAATCCTTCACGGATTATCTCAACACCCTTAGCTGTGTCACCGCATTCAAAGAAAGCCTGTTTACGGAACACATAAAGCAGCGGATCCTTAAAATTGTGAGAAGCTGTTTCTTCAAACAGTTTGCTTGCGGTAGCATAATCTTTATTCTCAAAAGCAGCACGGCCGGCAAAATAAATGATGATGGTGTCTACCCTGCCATTCATAACTGGCAGTTTGTTCAAATCAATTATGTTCACAAAATTCTTTTGTGATACGCCAAAGTCGCCATTTTCATAAGCATTAACAGCAACATACTGATAAGCATTCTTCAGCGCTTCAACAACGGTTTTGATATCGGCATCGGCCTTTCCGTCACCATTCAGCTTGATGGCCTCATCAAGCGCTTTTTTTGCCTCTGGAATCGGTTCGGGATAAATTTTATCGGTCTCAATCCATTTGTCGAGTTTGCCGTTCCTGAAAATCAGGTTAACCCGGTCATATATGTACGCTTCCATCTGGTCGCTGCCATCGGTGTATGTTTTGATTTCCTTGGGTTCCTTCATGAACAGCTTGGCGGCATCCGGTGCCATTCCCCTGTTTAACAGGTCGTTATGTACATTAAAAACATCCAGAAATACCTGTGCCCGGGTAGTCCATGTTTTTGCTTTGGTATTCTTTTTGGCATTCTGGATATCTGCATTCGATTTTTCGATTTTATTCTGAAGTCCTGCATAGTTTAATACGGATGCAGTTCCTGCTGGTGCCTGTGCATTCAGGTTTACTCCTGCAAAAAGAAAGATCGAAATAAGAAACAAACTGATACGCTTCATTTTATTTGTTTTTTAATTTGTTTAGTTAAATTCTGTACTGGGTGAATATCAAAAATTTTGCCAAATATAATTTCTATTTGGATATTGTCCAAAATTACTCAGAATATTAAGCAGTTAAATCGACATTTTCACTGCCTGCCTCATCATCGGCTCCTCTCTCCTCGCCTTCTGCTGCGGATCCCACCACATCAGTTACGGCAGCAATTGAATCACCGCTGCGGATGTTGATCAGCCTGACTCCCTGGGTAGCCCTTCCCATAAGCCTGAGATTGGCCACTGCGAGCCGGATGGTGAGCCCGGATTTGTTGATGATCATGATGTCATCCTTGTCGGTAACCGATTTAATGGCTATCAGCAGTCCGGTTTTATCGGTTATATTAATGGTCTTCACACCCTTACCGCCCCTGTTGGTCACCCGGTAATCTTCCAGTTCGGTTCTTTTTCCGTAGCCATTCTCGGATACAACCAGGATTGACCTGGTGGGATCGTCAATGCAAATCATTCCGATAGCTACATCATGCTCATCGTCGAACCGCACTCCGGTTACCCCGGACGCCGTTCTGCCTATAGGCCTTACCTTCTTCTCGGAAAACCTGATGGCTTTTCCTGAACGAGTGGCAATGAGGATTTCACTGTTGCCGCTGGTAAGTTGTGCTTCCAACAGGCTGTCGCCTTCCCTGATATTGATGGCATTGATGCCGTTTTGCCTGGGTCGTGAATAGGCTTCAAGCGAAGTTTTCTTAATGATACCTTTCACAGTGCACAGCATGATGAAATTGTTTTTTATATAGTCATCATCTATCAGACTCTTGACATTGATGAATGCCTTCACCGTATCGCCCTGCTCTATGTTGAGCAAATTCTGAATTGCCCTGCCCTTGGATGTTTTTGTTCCTTCGGGAATTTCAAACACCTTCAGCCAGAAACACCTACCCTTTTCAGTGAAAAACAACATGGTATTGTGCATGGTGGCATTATACATATGCTCGAGGTAATCCTCGTCCCTGGTTTCGGAACCTTTGGAACCCTTTCCTCCCCTAGCCTGCGTTCTGAATTCAGTAAGCGGTGTGCGTTTGATATAGCCCAGGCGTGAAATGGTGATGATCATGTCGTCATCGGCATAAAAATCCTCGGGATTGAATTCACCGGCATCCGGCACAATGGTGGTGCGGCGTTCATCGCCGTAGCTTTCCATGACTTCCGTGAGCTCGTCTTTGATTACCTGCATACGCATGGCCTCGCTTTCGAGCAGGCTCTTCAGGTAGGCAATAGTTTTAAGCAGCTCTTCATACTCCTGCCGTATTTTGTCGCGCTCCAGACCCGTCAGCCTTTGCAGCCTCATTTCCAAAATGGCTTTTGCCTGCGCCTCAGAAAGGTTGAAGGTGGCTACCAGACCATCTTTAGCTTCATCAGGGGTTTTTGAAGCCCTGATCAGCTTGATCACGGCATCCAGGTTGTCCAGGGCAATCAGCAAACCTTCGAGGATGTGCGCTTTCTTCTCCGATTCGTCCAGATCATATTTGGTTCTGCGGATCACCACATCGTGGCGGTGTTCCACAAAGTAACGGATGCTGTGATACAGATTCAGCAACTTGGGCCTGCCGTGAACAAGGGCTATGTTGTTCACGTTGAAGGCAGTTTGCATTTGTGTAT
>CAYVBH010000009.1:0-32198 GCA_964449015.1 uncultured Bacteroidales bacterium | reverse complement strand
AGGTATATCACCTGGCCCGGAACGGCAAAAATCATGAATTGCCGCCCACCAAAATAAATTACAGGGCCAATATGTATGCCCTGAAGCAGTTGGGATGTTCTTTTGTTTTGGCCACCGGAACCTGTAACAGCCTACAGGAGGAAATCTGTCCCGATGAGGTGATCATTTTCGACCAGTTTATAGACATGACCAAACAGCCTGTAACCGGCATACAGGAAGAGTTGAATCTGGGAGAAAGCAACTATGTTTCGATGGCAGAGCCGTTTTCGGAAGAGTTGCGGGACCATTTGATTGAGTCGGCCATTGTTCAGGGCATAACAGTGCACACCAAAGGAACAACGATATCCATTGACGGACAACGTTCCTCATCCCGGGCCGAATCCCGCCTATATCGCAGCTGGGGAGCCGACGTAGTTAACATGACCACAGCACCCGAAGCTATTCTGGCCAATGAACTGGGCATGGCCTATGCAGCACTTTCATTGTGCACAGGATACGATTCCTGGAGGCAGAATGATGATCCGGTCGATCCGGCAGAAAAAATGAATCTAGTGGCAAAAAACCACGATAGGATCATCAAGTTGCTGACTTATGCGCTGAAGAAAATTGATGAATAATAAAAACAAAAAATCCCGGGTTTGCCGGGATTTTTTGTGGTCCCACTTGGGCTCGAACCAAGGACTCCCTGATTATGAGACATGAGATTTATGGTTTAATATGAATTCATCTGAATTTATATGACCTTATAATGTGATATTTACGTTTTTTTTCACTACATTTGGAAATGCAAAAAGCCAATATTTGAGTGCAAATCAAGTGCAAATATTCATACCATGAACACCAACATTGTAATTTCCCTAGACACTAGACGAGCCAAAAATGACAACACCTATCCAATAATTTTTCGTCTGAGCCATAATCACAAGACACTTCCAATTTCTTCTGGTTATTCCGTACCGGAAAAATTCTGGGACGAAAGCAATCGTAAAATCAGAACGAGCTATAAAGGTATTGAAAATGTCACACGGGTAAACAACTTTCTTGAAAAAGAGAAAGCACGGTATATTGATATTCTTACCCAATTAAAAGACCGTAATGAAATCTCATTTTTGTCTATTCTGGAAATCAAGGAAAAGCTAGTTTCAAAAAATGCGCCTGAGAGCTTCTTTACCTATACTGAAAAGCTGATTGCCGAATTTATTAAACAAAAAAGGGTTGGTAATGCCCGAAGCTATGAGAATACTTTACGTGAAATGAAAAACTTCCGTGATGAGAAGGATTTTACATTTAATGAACTCAATTACAATTTCCTGAAATCTTTTGAATCAAACTACCTTTCCAGAGGTTTGAGCGTAAACGGTCTGGCTGTTTATATGCGTACAATTCGGGCAATCTATAACAAAGCGGCAAAAGAAAACCTTGCCGATAAGGATGCATACCCGTTTGAGCGTTACACGATAAAGACCAAACCGACAAAGAAGCGAGCTATTAGCATGGATGCTATTCAAAAGATTGTAGCATTGGAGTATGAACCGAACACTATATTATTTGAAACCCGCAATATCTTTCTAATGAGCTTTTATTTGATGGGTGCACCGTTTATGGACTTAGCGTATTTGCAGGTAAAAAACATCATAGATGGGCGTATACAATATCGGCGGCAAAAGACAGGCAAATTCTATGACATTAAAATAACCGAGAATCTGAAACCAATTCTTGATTACTACACAAAGGACAAAGAACCTGAGGAATATATTCTTTCAATCATTAAAAGAACAAAGCTGACAGACCAGTACAAAGATGTTCTTTGGGCAAGAAAGAGATACAATAAGCGGCTTAAAACCCTTGCTACAAAGGCGGGTATCGAAGAGAAACTAACCTCATACGTTTCGAGGCATTCCTTTGCCTCAATTGCTAATAACATGGCCATACCGCTAACGGCCATCAGTGAGATGCTCGGACACCAGAAATTGACAACTACGCAGGTTTATCTGGCTGGACTGCAAAAGGATATAATTGACAATTATAACGAACAAATCATATCGGGGAAGTAGTATAATTGTCACTTCTTTTATATGTTCAAAAGATTGAGTGATGCACCTAATTATACATCATCGAATTCATCAATTATGTTTTGAGCTGTAACCGGATTTCCAAATCCAATAATGCTCTCAATTATTGTCGTTAGGCTTAATTTATTCTTAGTTTTAAACGCCAGCAAATACAACAAGGCCTCTGATGTTAACAGAATAAATCTCTTAATATCAGTACTCCAAGTTATTTCATTGATAAAATTGTCAAAGTTTGTTTTAAATTCATTACTAACAATAATAAACCCGATTTTCTTATAGCCATTCCGTTGAAGTTTAGGACAATGATAATTGATGTATTCTCTTATGGCTCTATCATCAGTGCCTAATGAATAACCACTGTTATAAGCCTTGGCATCAACTAGAAATGCAGTATTTTCTTCTCTAAATCTTATTATTGCATCCGGATTTCGTCCTGTTCCTTGTCCCAATAATTCAACTTCAAAATCAAGTTGTTCAAAAACTTCAGCAACAATCTTCTCAAACTCATAACCTTTTTGAGTGGCTGATTTATTTAAAGTACTTCCCAAATCAATCAGTTTTGAAACCCTTGGTATGATATAATCTGATAAATCAAAACTGGCCGTTACGCCTGCAATAGTTTTTTCAGAATCTTCAGTTGTTTTAATTTTTTCGATTACTACATGCTTTGACTTTCTCTCAACTTTTTTATTTGGATTTCCAATAAAATGCCAAAACGCATGTTCTACATCCCAATTAGAAATATTCTTCTTTGAGTAATCGGACAGCATATTCCTAATTTCTTCATTAAGAGAATAAAACCTATTATAGTTATCTCGCTGAATGGGAGCTTCATCCCATAATCCTAGCTTTTCGAAAGCCCTAATTGAGGCTGTATAATAAATTGGCCATTTTTCATTGTTTGCCACTTGCCAAAAATAGGACAGAAAATAAGCCACCGATTTAGGATTTGGAACCAGTCTTTTATCCTTTGCATTAGAATAAAAATCCTGACAATATTTTTCTAATTTCTCAATCTTATTCAGAGCATCTTTTATTTCTTTTGGCTCTGTAATAGTTTCAATAAGCAGGCTTCTGATTTTCTCAATTCCAAGGTTATCCAAGTTTTTAGTCAACTGATTGAAAAAAAACTGACCTTTAATTGCCGTAAAACCCCATAAATTATTCCGTTTGTTAAAACTATCAATACTGGTTTTAAATTCTCCAAGCGATATGTCCCCTCTAACAAACTGATTTATTATGTCAGAAACACTTTCAATTGCGACAATCCTTAGATTATCAATATCAGACAATTCGTTACCCTTTATATCTAAAACCTTTCGATTTGAACGCAAATATTCATCCCAAATCTCTTTGATTTTTTCAATCTTATCTTTTTCAATCATAGTTAAATTCTTTGTTATTGTTATTTTGCCTGTATCCAACAATCTTATCGAAACATTTGATTTATTTTTCAGAGTATAAAATATTCCTCGGTAAGTAAACTTACCTTTTTTCAGTAATAAATACAAGATACTTAATAGTTTCAATATTCCTGTTTTCTTGACCATTACATATACTTCAAATAATCCGAGGAAATTCTTATTTTTAGAGCCTAAAGATTACAACTTAATGGAAGTCATTTGTCTGGAAAGCGAAGCGTTTTATAGCCTTGTCGAGAGAGTGGTCGAGCGGGTCAAGGATAAAAAGAATATTGCCCATGACAAATGGATTAGTGCGGACAAGGCAATGGAGTTGCTCAATATCAAATCAAAAACCACCTTACAGGCTTTCAGGGATGAGGGTAAAATCAGGTTTTCCCAACCGCAACGGAAAATAATCCTGTATGACAGGGATTCCATCATGGAGTATCTGGACAGGAATGCCAGAGAAACATTTTAATTTAGATTGGTCTTTTGGTTACTTTGTACTTCGCAATCTTCATGAAGACCGAACAACCGTTTAATAAAATCTTGCAAATACTCATCATCTAGGAATGCATTCTCTTCCATTTTCATACATAAAATTCGAATTGCAAGCTCATTTATAGCTAAATCCTTATTCTTATCAGCAACGTTCCCAACCGATTTTTCAATATATTCACGGGCAATTTCGCTATATTCAGGAAGATTCTGCGGTAACGCCATAAAAACATTCAATCGGTCGGAACCATAATTAAACTGCTTTGTGTTACGCATTTTATAATAGATTAGTTGAGCCATTCTGGGGTTGAACTTGGAAATATTATATCCATCTTCTTTACCGATTACATATCGTTCAGTTGGCGTTTTATCAGCCAATTCTTTAATCAATGACTTTGCGGTTTCTTCGGCCTGTTTATGCATTTTCTCATATTCATTTGATGAGTCCTGCAAATTAAAAAGTCGTATAATCATTTCTGAAAGAAAAGCCTCATCAATATTATTGTTCTCTTTCATTTGCTTGATGGTAAGACGCACTGCCAGTTCTATTTCAGCAAAATTGGGGAGTTTAGCCGGAATAAATCCTAATGCTCGTTCAATATATTGATGAGCAAGTGAACTGTATTCAGGGTGAGACTCTTTAGCACTCATATAAAGGTCAATGTCATTAGAATTGTATTTCAAAGTTTTTCTCCATATTTGTTCTTGTTATATTCTACAGTAAAATATTTCCAAAATCAAGATGGAAGACGATAAAAAACAGCCTGTACTGACAAAGGAATTGATTGAAAGATGTGAATCTGTTGAGGCGGCCAGAGATATTATCAAGGTAGAGATTGAGTATAATAAAGCCAAAGATGAACTGGAAAGAACTTTATTGGAGCGTAATGCCAATATGTTCATGGCAAAAAAGGCTAAGATGGTAACTCCTGAATTTGAAAAACTGGAACAGGAAATCCAGAATGAAATGCCAGAGAAGCTAAAACAGAAATACCTAGACAAAGCGCAAGAGGTTTTTGAAAAGTATCACCCCAAAGACGCAAAACAAAAAACGCTAGAATATAAAGAGAATGATGAGGAAATTTATGCAAAGGGCTTTAATCAAGGCTATGTGTTATCAAAGGAGGAGCCTGAATTGTCAGATAAACTGGTTGAAAATATAAGGGACATTTCAACACCATATACGGATGGGTTTAAAGATGGAAAAGTGGAGCATCATAGAGAATTGTTAGCAGAAAGACTAAAGCAGAGAGATTCCGAAAAGGAAAAAAATCCTGATTTTGATAAAAAGAAGGATAAAGACTTTGACAGGGACATTTGAACCTGACGAATGGCTTAATTCCAGAGATTTACAGGCTAAATTTTATCCAAATATTTCAGTACGGTTTTTGTAAGATAGCGGTAAACATATATATTCACGTTCTGACAAAAACCGAAATCATCATGTTCCATGACCTTGAAACTCCTATATTAACATTAGGTAATAATTATGTATGGACACTTCGCAATGCTGTAGAGGGCGTTCAGATATTCGGGGGTATAGGCTCGGGAAAAACATCGGGTTCAGGCCGAAAACTTGCACAGAACTATCTCAAGGCAGGTTATGGCGGCTTAGTTTTATCCGTAAAACCCGATGAGCGCAAACTTTGGGAAAGTTATTGCCAAGAAACAGGACGATTAGATGATTTATTGGTAATTCATCCTGATAATCCTCATCGCTTTAATTTCATCGACTATGAGATGAACCGCAAAGGTGAAGGTGCAGGCCTTACCGAAAACCTTGTGATGGTTTTAAAAACCGTTATCAATGCAGGTGAATTGCAAAAGAAAACGCTCTCCTCAAATGATGCTTTTTGGGACAATGCTTTGGATATGTTGATATTCAACATTGTCGATTTGTGCCAGTTGGCCTATGGAACTGTAACCCTAAAACTTTTAATATCCATTGCTCAATCTATTCCCGATAATCTAAATAAACTGAAAGACCCTCAATTCTTTTTGAAAAATGAATTTGGTAAAGCACTAATTGCGGTTAGGTGCAAACGAGAAAGCAAAGTCCTAAATGATAAGGAATTGCGACTCTATGAAGACATTGAGAATTACTTCTTATCCAATCTGATAACACTGAATGACCGCACCCGCTCGGTTATTGAACATTCATTTCTGGGGCTTTTGTTTCAGCTTAACCGTGACCCGATTTATTCATTGTTCTGTTCATCGGAATCTAATTTCAGTCCGGAAGACAGTTTATTTGGCAAAATTATCTTTTTAGACCTTCCTATCAAATACTACGACAAGGTTGGCCGTGGAATTCAAATCCTGTTCAAGTATGTTTGGCAAAGAGCAATGGAACGGCGAAATATTGAAGAGAATGACTGTCCTGTGTTTTTATGGGCGGACGAAGCACAGAACTTCATCCATGAACATGATATTGATTATCAGGCTACGGCACGGAGCGCACGGGTTTGCACGGTGTATTTGACTCAGAATTTACCGAATTACATGGCTCACATGGGTGGAGATAGCGGCAAACATCATGTTCAAAGTTTTTTAGGAACGCTTGGCACAAAAATATTCCATGCCAATACCGACCATTCAACAAATCAATACGCAGCGGATTTAATCGGCAAGGATGTCTTTCGTGTTCAGAGTGAAAGTAAATCTTTGGGGAAGGGTTATTCCAAAACCCAAAGTTGGGCGGAACACAGGGAGTATCTTATCCAACCCGAGGATTTTGTCTTTTTAAAAACGGGCGGGAAAAAGAATAATTTCAAGGTCGAAGGAATAATGCACTGTCAGGATGCGCCGTGGAAAGCGGAAAACAACTATCTGGAAACAATTTTTAACCAAAAACAATAAACCACAATGAAGAAAAACATTTATTACAAAGAAATCTATGGTCATAAGAACATCTTGAGAGAAATCCTTCAGTCTTTAATTACCGGACTTGCGCATTATCCAAGCCTAATTGTATATGTTGTGTTTCGGCGTAATATGGGTGAGAGGTTTTATTCGCTGGCCTCTTCCATCACCTTTGCCGTTGTTATGCTTGCTCCCGTGGTTGTTGATTTAACAACATCATATATTGACCTGTCGCGATATTTTGAACTGCCGTGGATTATGTTCGTATGTACCTTTGTTGGCTTTTCAGTATTCAGGAGGTTGGAGTTTTCCCGTAGTGGACATATTTTTGATACGGAACGCTTCAGCTACTCCGAAGGACAACAAATGCCCTTTTGGAAAGAACTGGACAAACAATTCCCCTTTATGAAATTTACTCCGGTCAATGTAGGCAAATATTACGAACCTCTTACCGTGTTTATTGTCGGTTTCTTAGTTTGGATTATTCCAAATAACGGAATAACAGGTGCGTTTCTTATGCTGACGGCAATACTTCACTATGGAGCCGTGCAAGTTCAATGGTCGCGCGGTCGGAATTTCATTTTAAATCAGATTGACGAAATTATTGTCAACGAAGAATTGGCCAATACCTATTTAAGTGATGAGCCTGTTGATAATCCTCGGGGCTTCAATATGAATTGTCCTAAACCCAGAAACATGGATTTAAGGCAAAAAGTATTGGACAGAATGATGGGTGAAAGCAAGGGAGTTGAGGTAAGTTAAAAGATACTGTTTTTTGACCGTATAAGCTCCGCTTAGACAAGATGTCTGATATAAAAATGGGGGTAGAAAAAAGCTGTGCAGTGTCTCTTGTTAGGAATGTACCAAGCTATGATTTTTAACTCTGTGCTAATTTGAATTGCGATGGCTACTTTAAAATTATCCAAGTATTGATACTCAAAGTACGACAATTGAATTAAATTTAAAGAACACCGTTAAAATCATTCCCCAAAAGAAAACAAAGAAAAAACCGAAAAAAAAGAAAAAAAGAAAGCCATGAGATAAGGCGGGTTACGGCGTGAGTGTCAAGGTTTTTGCAATATTGTTTTATACCATTGAAAACCAAACATGGAAAATAAAAGAATATTGCAAAACCCGCAGGGCTTGACCTTGATGCCACGTTGGAACTCGCCTACCTTTGCGCCTCTTTTTGATTTTTATCGACTAAAATTATTACCGTAATATATGAATAGTCCCAATTGATTATTATGAATAGAACTTGTCCAAGTTTTACCTTTTTGGCAAAAACTATACTTTTCAAGTATTTTAACCATTGAAGGATTTTCTTTGATTTCTGTAGTGGCAATTAAATTACTCTTTCCAAACTCAACAAGAATTCTTCTCACTATTTCTGATGCAATTCCTTTCCCTTGGTAGTTATCAACTGTATAAATATAACCTAATTCCCATTCAAATTGGTCTGCAATTTTAGGCAGATTTGCTCTGTCAGTATCAAAATCACTTTCTGTTTTCTTTTTAATTGCCCCAATACCAATGACTACGTCATTATCTTTGGCAATGCAGAGAAGTTCGCAACGATCGATCTTATTTTTAAGATTACCTCTGACTTTATTTTGCTTTTCAAGCATATCGGCCAATAAGTCACGTTGTTTATTATCAAATGGCTTCCTAATGAGTTCAAAACTGTATGGCATTTTAGTTATTCCCGATTGGATGAACATTTTCATTCCCAAACCATTGACCAGCTATCGAAATTGTCGATGGACTTGGTTTATGATAAAATACAACTAAGTTCTCTTTGGTTCTGGTGCAACAAACATAGAAAATTTTCTGTGTTCTGGATAAAACAGTTGCTTTATCAGTTTGATTATTGAATAAATACCCAAAATTGTAGTTATTCCAACCTCCGTTATCCAAAACAACAAAAACATTATCAAACTCTGTTCCTTTGGTTTTATGTTGTGTTGAAAATGGCGTAAAACCTTCCAAATAATCATATAGGTTCTGAAACTCTCTGAATTCTACTTTCTTAACCCTGTTATAGACATACTGATTGTTTTTTGTAAACTGATTAAATTTATCGTCTTTAAGGCAAATACCTTTTTCATCTGCCAAATCTATTACTTCTTCGATTGTTTTATTGGACATACTTTCCAATGTATCAATTGTGTTTTTTAAGTCAATCTTATCCTGAACTCTTTTAATTGGATACTCAGTTCTTCTTATCAATTCATTATATTGATTATTTTTATATAAGTGAATATGTTCCTGAATTTTAAATAGATGTTTGATTAAATTATCTCTTTTTGAACCTTTTTTACTTTCTTCATCTTTATCTTGCTTTTTATCATCGACTAAAATGTCGCTACTCAAATAAATATTGCGAAACTCGGTAAACAAATACATTCTCGCCTCGCCATAAAGCAAAGGATTATCTCTCAAGAAGCTACTTATAGCCGGCGTTTGTCTATAATTAACTTTATCAATTACGTCTCCAAATGTTTCCTTATCGGAAATTTCTATTTTTTCTTCTTTTATTTTTTTAACAATTTGATTCTTTAATTCAATAATTCTATCTCTATTATATATTTCCATCAGCCCACTGAAACCTGCTTTAGGAGCAATAAGATTGTGAGTAAGGTTTAGCTCCTTTGTCTTTTTTGGGTCATTAAAATCCCAATCCTTAAAGTAGGTGGTTGCTCTAATATCTTTCAAATCAACATCAGTTAGAGAATAGAGAAATTTAATATTGCCAACCTTTACCTTTTCATCCAACATATTCGGGGCATTTATATCTTTTGATGGTTCCTGAATTAACCCATCAGTACGTAATTTATTGGCTAAACTTATAACTAATTGAGGGTTTCTTCGGTTTTGCTTCTTAGGTACATCAGTAATAACTCCCGAATTCACATATGTTTTTAAATCACCAATACCATCTTCATAAATGGCCTGCATGGCATCGCCAAAGCATCCAATAACACACTTCTTTTTTGATTTATTAAAATGTTCAAGGAATATCTCAATAACTAATGGGTTTGTATCTTGGTATTCGTCAATGAAAATGTAATTAAACTTATCTTTTAATATATCACAAAGCAGTTTGTGCGTTTTAAACATATAGTTTGATAATTCTAACACTTCATCATGCGAAATAATTCCTTCTTTAATTCGGTTGTACTCTTTATATTGAATTCCATTTTCCAAACCGTCAAAGTATGAATCATCAATAATAGTATCATCAGGATTTTTAACCTTTGAGTTTATATCATTTAAAAGAGCTATCAATCCTTTTTTAAGTTCCTTCTGAAACGTTTTGATATTATCCCAAAGAAAATCGTGAATTGTGGATACACTTAAATTTTCGTGGTTTACACGTTCTTCAATTTCTCTTACCGCGGCGTTCGTATATGTCATGCACGCAACTTTTGAAGTTGGATTGACTTTTATAATTGCTTTAATTACTTGAACTAAGGAGTAGGTTTTACCACTACCCGCCCCACCGCTCAAAAGAAAGTTTTTTTTCTTTCCGATTAACTCTAGAATTTCTTTAACTTCCGGTTCTAGTTTTTCTTCAACCATAATAATCCTTGTTTTATATAATCAGGTATTTGCCAATTACTAAACTCATTCCCATTTGTATCAACCTCACTATTCAACAATATCTCAATAGCAAATGATGGTTTTTTATCAATACATTCTTCTGCCAGAGCAAAAGCATCCTTTGAGGGGTCATCAAAATAGCCTATGTGTTTAAGGCTCTTAAAGGATGCTTTATTATCGACTATAAACTGTCTATTAAGATTAAAGAAAGAGTCCTCAAAACTCCTTGCATAATAATCATTCTCATGGGTTTGATAAACCATTAGGACATTACCTTTTCTATTAGAAACCCATTTTTCTTTACTTTCAGTTATCTTTTTTCTTAAAATTTTCCAATCAAATTTAAGTTTCTTATAATATTCAATATCTGTTTGTTGATTGTGAAAAAACTTTAGTGAGGCGTTGGTTGTAACAGAAGCATCTTTTTCTTCAACTCTACATTTTTCCTCAACCTTCTTAACTTTTTCATCTTTCTCTTTTTCAATCCAATGTGCGGAATCTATATCTGTAATTATTAGAGACTTAATACCAATAAAATGGATGAACTTTTCAAAAATGTGAGAATAGTTTCCAACTTCAATAATCGATATATTTTGAGAAAGCATGGGATTTTCTTTTTCATCTTGATCTATTTTTTTCATCATTGCAGGCAAAAGGATTCTTTCTGTATCACCTTCAATAAATATTGCTTTGTCGGCAAAAAATAATTCTGCACGATGTAAAGTGAGATATTGCTTTAGAAATTTATAATTCTGTTTCCCTTGTTCATCTTTTTTATATTCAGACTCTAAATCTTTTATATTCTTAACAATGACTTGGTTTGCTTCTTTTTTGTAGAAATATTTAATATCATTAAAATTACTTTCAGCGACTATATGTGATGAATGGGTTGTAATAATTGTCTGTAGATTAAATTTAGCACCACTTGTCCCATTACAGGCTTCAGTAAGAAGATTCTTAATGTTTTTTATAAAAACATATTGCATTTGAGGATGAGTGTGAGCCTCAGGTTCTTCAATGAAAAGAATATTTATATCTGCGGGATTTTCGTCATTTTTACCTTCTTTGCGGAAATCGCTTAATAACACCTCTATTTCAAAAATCATACTAATCAGGTTCATGTATCCCAATCCATTATAATTTTCCGGTAAGGAATGATTTCCATTATGGTCGTACATTACAGTAGTATTACCTTTTAGTAATTCTTTATGTTGTAACGTAGATATAATTTTAATAATGGAATCACCTTTTCTAACGCCTCCGAATTTTCCAACTTTGTCAATTATCTTTTCAAAAAGGCCTTTATATATTTCATCTAACTGTTCATCAGTATCACTCAATGTTTCTTTGAAGTTTTCTATCTCAATAGAGTCCTTTTGATTTCCTTCCTGCTTTTCATAATACTTAGAAGACAACACAGATAACGCTTTGTCTGAATCACTATTTGAAACATCTCTGTTTGCTCTAATCAATCTAAAATTTATAATTTTATCGAGTGAAATTTTTTCTTTATCTAAATCAATAAACTCTTCATCTTTTTCAATTCTATTCTCAAAATCAAAAGCAATAGTCTTCCTATATGCTTTGAAATACTCTTTATGGTTCTTTTTAAGAAAAGTATCAAAACAATCCTTAGGTTCTGGACTGTTCTTATTTTCTTTTTTATCGTCTGCTTTATCTTCTTTCTTTTTGCAACGTTCAATTTGTTTTAATTTATAGGCCTCGAAGTCGTTTCGTAGTTTTTTTAAGTCATCTTCATGTAAAACATATTCAAACTTTAAAACGATGGTATTATTTTCAGGAATTAAATCCATCATAACTTTGCTAATATTCGATAAATCATCATTCTCATCATATGTAATAAACAATTTCATCGATATACCAAAGGAAGAGGGAAGATTATTCTCTCCAGTCTCAATTTTATTTCTCAATTCATTTTGAAAACCCAAATTAAAATCATCATAAGAGAAAGTCGGTTTATTACTCAAAAACCTGTCTAAAATGAAAAGTAGAGAAGTTTTGCCACAGTTATTTTTTCCAATAACTAGCGATAGGACATCTTCTAAATCGATTGTAAATTCTTTTAGAAGCCTATAATTGTTTACCTTAATTTTTTGAATCTTCATTGCATATATCTCTTTAAATCTGCTAATAAGATGATTTTTTCGCGGTTATTTCAACAAGATAAGTAATTTACTACAATAACACAAGAAAAAAGAGAACCTAAAAGGCTCTCTTTTTCACTTTGTTAGCTATTAGTATTCGCAAGCCAGCATGATGGTGAGAACACGTTTGGTAATTTCATTATTGGCAGGGTCTTCACTGCCGTATTTCATGGAGTGGTCGTAATAATCGAACTTCCAGAAAATGGTTTCTTCATTCTGTTTGAATGAGCCAAAATCATGCTCACCATGAGGATCATTATCTTCGGAAAATTCTGTGAAGGTTTGAACCTTGCTTAAGATTTCCATGCGGTCTATTTCAGGCATTTGAGCAATACCTCGGGTAATGAACGCCTGACCGATGAGCATAAACATTGGCAGGTTTTGACGGAATTCATCATTAAGCAAAGCGATTTTTTGAGCGTTTGAAACTTCAGTATTCATTTTATAATCTCCTAATAAGGTTGATGTTAAAGGGTAGAAATAGCCGATTACTCGGCTATCTCCTTGTTTTTGCGGATGGTTAAAGTAATATCCATATCCAGCATGGAAATTATTTGAGTCATTCCTTCATGGTCTGCGTGTTCCCAAGCGGCACCAACGCGAACCCAGCGGGATTTTCCGTTATTGTCCTTGACCACATATACTGAATGGCTAGGTTTATTGGACGTTTTAGTTGTTTGAGTTTGGTTTTTGTCTTTCATCGCTATTTCCTTTCGTTGAATTAAAGACGGACAGCGTAAAACCTGCTGAAAAGCAAAGGGCAAGCTCCCCGAAAGCAAAAAAAATTAAAGCGAAGCCATTTTTTTTGATTGAGTCAAAGAAACCCGAAGGGTTGGGATAAGCGAAAGCCCTGCGTGGCAGGTTAGTCTGACCGTCCCTTTATGAAACAAGGAAATCCCTTGCGATTAAACGCACATAAAACACACGAAAGAGAAACGGCAAAGAGCCGCCATAAAATAGAACGTGGCGTAGGAAAGAATAAAATCCTGCGGAATATAAAGCGGTGTACAGATAGGAATAAAGAAAGACCGGAAACTGACAATGCAATTTCCGGCCTCTATGGATTTACTTATTCTCGCGAATAAGGAGTTTAATATCCCAGTCGAAGAATTCGAGCGACTGACTAAACCCTTTACCATCCTTGTGAGGCCATAAAGCACCGACTTTATTAAAAACGGCCTTATCGCCATGCTTTTTGACTAAGAACACGGAATGAGATGGTTTCCGCTTCTCATCAATCTCGGTTGTACCGATTTGTTGTTTTTCTCGCATAATTGCTCCTTTGGTTAGCGGTTGAAAGACAATGCAATCAAACCGCAAGTGTTAAAAATAAAAAACGCACAAAGGTTACAATGCAGGATTAGGTGCATCAGGATTGATTTTCCTAATCGGAATTTCAGGATATTTTTCCTGAAGCTCTTTGCGTTTAGTGACGGCATATTCAATCAATTCCTGACCTTCTTTTCTCATCTTGGCGATGATTTCGTTTCTGGTTACAGGAGTTGAGAGAAGATATTCCTCGGCCAATTCGAAGGCTTTACCAACGGTGAGAAAATGCAATCTTTTATCAGGGTCTTTGTCATTTCGGCGAAGACTATCGGGATTATATAATCCCAAGATGTCCGTTTGTTCATTGGCTTTTCCGATAAGTTTCCAGTTGTCTTTATGTTCATCGGGTAGCGGGTAATCGTTGGGACAAATAAGACAATCAACTATATATAGTTTCTTTCCGCTGTTTGTACCGTCATCAACCATTGCCCAAAACTGATGCTGTTTAAGGTTTATAATCGTATCGGGATTAGTGCCGATATAACGTAAGGCAATTCTTTCGCCATCATCGTTTTGCATTCTTTCACCCGTGCGAATCATTTTTTCAAATGATTCCAGCGATTGTTGAAGTTGGTAGTCACGTAATTTATTCGGTGTGTAGTTTTCATTCATGTTTGTCTCCCAGTTTGATTAAACAAGGCGGACATTAAGTGCGTAATTTTTTAAAATTGCTACGCACAAGGGTTTGAAGGTGTGTGCGTAGAATGTTTTGCGGATAAAGGCCAGATTTGTATCTTGCGAAACAACTTATTAGTCGAAAGGTCGGGATGATTCGGATGATACAAAGCACAAAAAGCGGCCACGCCAAGTCATATTTTAATGATGCCTTGTCTAGGGGTGATTACTATATGGATGACCAAGAATTGGGCGGTCGTTTTCATGGGAAAGTAGCGGGTAAGTTGGGGCTATCGGGTGCTATTGAAAAATCTGATTTTTATCGTTTATGCGAAAACATCAATCCTAAAACAGGCGATAAGCTGACACCGCGCAACAAGGCAAACAGAACTGTCGGGTATGATATAAATTTCCATTGCCCCAAGTCGGTTTCAATTTTAAACGCCCTGGGCGATGACAAACGTGTCATGGAAGCGTTTCGTTCGAGTGTGAATGAAACCATGATTGAAATTGAGAAGGATATAAAAACCACTGTCCGCATGGGGTCGGCAAAAGAGGAGCGTGTGACGGGTTCAATGATATGGGGTGAGTTTGTTCATCAAACGGCTCGTCCTGTTGACGGATTGCCGCCTGACCCTCATTTACACGCACATTGCTTTGTTCTAAATGCTACTTGGGACGAAACCGAACAGAGAATTAAGGCGGGACAATTCAGGGACATAAAGCGGGATATGCCTTATTACCAGTCATTGTTTCAAAAAACCTTGGCCGATAAACTTAATGGAATTGGATATAAAACAAAAATTACGGACAAAGCCTTTGAGGTAACAGTCATACCAGAAAAGGCGATAGATGTGTTTTCTAAGCGCACCGATGCGATTGGAAAGTATGCCAAGGCAAAAGGCATAACCGACAAAGCTGAATTGGACAAGCTGGGGGCGCGTACCCGAAGCAAGAAAGAAAAAGGCTATGCAATGGGTGAGTTGAGAGAGCTGTGGTTAGAGCAGGTCAAGGATATAAAGGACGATACTGTTGCAGGTACAGATGGCAAAACCACTACTACCGAACAAATTTTGACGGCACAGCAGTGCATCGATTATGCGCTTGAGCATTGCTTTGAAAGACATTCTGTTGTTCAGGACAGGGTATTGTTAAGCACTGCTCTGCAATACGGAATAAGAGACCATAATTTAAAAGCAGAAGAAATTAAAACTGCGTTTGAAAATGACCAACGCATTATGCGTATTGAGCATCGGGGTGTTATGCAGTGTACGACCCTTGGTGTTCACGGTGAGGAAAAGAGAATGATTGACCTTGCCCGCAAGGGAAAAGGCATATTTACGCCGATTGAACGGAATGCTGACAGTATAGAGTTTACAGGACTGAATTCCCAACAAACCAGAGCGGTGCGTCATGTACTGGAAGGCATAGACCGTGTAACAATAATTCGCGGCGGTGCAGGAACTGGCAAAACATCCCTAATGAAAGAGGCCGTTGCCCATATTGAAAAATCAGGCTTGAAAGTATTCACATTTGCGCCCTCTACCGAAGCGGCAAAGGAAGTATTGCGTAACGAAGGATTTGAAAGTGCCGATACAGTTGCCAGATTATTACTCGATAAGAACCTGCAGGACTCTGTAAAGGGTCAAGTATTGTGGATTGACGAAGCGGGATTATTGAGTACCAAAGATATGGTTGGCGTTCTGAAACTTGCCGATGAAAAGAACGCAAGGGTTATTCTGGCAGGTGATACACGCCAGCACAGTAGTGTGCAGAGAGGCGATGCTTTGCGTATCTTGCGTAATATCGGCGGTATCAAAGTAGCAGGTGTAAACCGAATTTATCGGCAAAAGGTCGAGGATTATAAAAATGCCGTGTTGGATATTTCCGAGGGCAAAGTTACCAGCGGCTTTGAGCGATTGGATAAGATGGGTTCGATTATTGAGAAAGAGCCTTATGAATTAACCTCGGAACTGGCTAAGGATTATCTGGATTGTCTTGAAAACCGCAAAACCGCTTTGGTTATTGCGCCAACCCATGAACAAGGCGAAGCGGTATCGGAAACGATACGGCAAGAATTGAGATCCCGCAAAATCATCGGGGAAAAAGACAGGCAATTTATGCGTTTGAGAAACAAAAACCTGACACAGGCGCAAAAACAGGATATTCGCAATTACAAAGTCGGTGAAGTGGTTCAGTTTCATCAGAATGTTTGCGGAATAATTCGCGGTGCAAAATGTGCAATTCTGGAAGTTGCCAATGACAAGGTCATTCTTGAAAACAGAAATGGCCTGACTGCCGAATTACCTATGAATAAGCCCGAATATTTTGATGTTTATACCATGCATGAGCTGTGCTTAACCCAAGGTGATAAAATACGCATTACCAAGAATAGCTACGATAGAGCGGGAACACGTCTTGATAATGGAAAGGTTCTTGAAGTCAAAGGATTTGACCGAAGCGGAAATATCAAAGCCACCTCGGAAAATCAGCAAAACGGAATTAAAATCCTTTTAGACAAGGATTTTGGCAATATCAATCATGGCTATGTAATGACCTCCCATGCCAGTCAAGGGAAAACCGTTGACCAGGTATTTATTACACAACCATCAGCCACGTTTCCCGCCACAAACATGAAACAGTTTTATGTTTCTGTTTCAAGAGGGCGGGAAAGTGTAAAAATATACACGGACAGCAAGGAAGACCTGCTTGACCATATCCAACAATCAGGGGATAGATTATCCGCCACAGAATTGCAGGAAATTCAAAAGAACAAAATCATTGATATGGTGCGTGTTCAAAAGACCAAAGAGCAATTAAAGCAACAAATAAAAGACATACAAAAACCGAAAGACAATGGCCGAGAACCGGAAATTTAGAACAAGGATTGACGATTATATCGATGGAACATCGGATAAGAAGGAGGAAAAGATTCATATCAGGGAAAGTAAAACCGACCTAAAAACTTATCCGTCCGTCAACTTTGTTTGGCTGGACGGACACGAACACGCGTTTTCTTATGGCTATATGGTTGGTGTTTCTTATGATATGGAAGACAAAAACAATGTGATTACCGCTAATTTCACTTCGTATAATGTAACTATAAAGGGCTATAAACTCTATCCTATTTACGAGGGTTTAATGAGCCATACCATCAACCATATTGCCCAAAGTGATGGCCACTATGCTTCATTGGTAGATTCTGACGAGCCTGTGGTGAATGAGATTATTACCGAAAAGAACTAGTGGAAGACGCAATTAAGACAATATTTTCTATTTACAACTGAAAGTTATTGAAGAATAATAATAGCATTGTTACAACAATATTTTGTAGGTAGTAAAATATGAGAATGCTTAATTTTTCAATTATATTTCTTTCAATAGTTCTTGCATCATGTGCTTCTTCACCGGATAAAATGACTGCAAGTTATGTTTCACCACTGCAATATCATGATTACTCATGCAAACAAATTGCTATGGAAGCGGCAACGGTTGAGAGAAAGGTTGCTGAACTTTATGGTACTCTTGATAAGACCGCTTCAAATGATGCAATGCAAATGGGTGTGGGACTTGTTTTATTCTGGCCTACATTATTCTTTTTAGAAGGCGGAGATGGCGCGCAAGCAACAGAGTATAAATATTTGAAGGGTCAATATGAAGCTCTAGAAAAAATCGCTATCCAGAAGAAATGTAGCTACGAATTCAAAGCATACAAACCTCCTGAACCTGAAAAAAAGAAAAAAGAATCTAAACTGAATGATTCATAAATCCTTTTGAGGTAATGAGCCGTCATCATCTATCTAACAGATTATCTATCTGATAATCTAAAGCATTATTGCATTTAACCTCAAAAGTGGAAGTTTGTGGAATCAATTGGGTAAAAATGTGGTACTAAAACCCGCATTTTTTGAAATAAACCATATCGGTGGGAAGCTGTCCCAATTCATGGAAAAATCCGTTATCCTAATCCCAGATAACTATTTACTGAATTATAGGTCTTGTCCAACCCATTCAGAATAAGATGGTCGAGAATTTGAATATCCAGAAAAGTTCCTCCTTTCCTTAATCTCTTGGTGATTTCAATATCCGCTTCGCTTGGCTGTAGATTACCCGATGGGTGATTGTGGGCAAGAATGATTGAACTTGCTCCACTTTTAAGCGCGATGGCAAAAATTAGCTTGGCATCCGTGATTGTTCCTGAAATCCCGCCGCTTGAAATATTGGAAATTCCCAGCACACGATGAGAGCGGTTTAACAGTAGGATTTTGAATTGCTCGACAATTGCGATTTTCATGGAATCCCAGTTTTCCCGAAACAATGAATGAGCATCATCAGGTGTGGTTATAATCGGCCTGCTGATAAGCCCCTCAATAGGTTTATAGACTATGTCGATTTCATTTAATATGAATTTCTTTGTAGCCATTTTCCGCTCCTAATAATCCGTTTGTGTCGGATTATATTCGGAGTCTTCAATAATGACTACGCACAGAGGTTTTATACGTCAATGGTTCTTATTTCACCATTTTCAAAAAAGGAATATTTAATATTTATGGTGGCCTCTTCGCCACGACCAATAGAGAGCTCATGGATTCTTTCCCTGTAATCCCCAGTATAATTCTGCAGGAATGTTTTTGGATAACCTTTAATATTTATAAAAATACCCTTTTGATAATGCAATGCACGGAACATCTGGTCAAGTTTATTAAAATCAAGCTGGGCAACACGACTATTGGATTTTTTCTTAAAAGCCATAACGATAAAATTGTTATCAAAAGCGTTATTGCTAATTCCTGTTTCAATTGGAATATGGACTATTATGTCAGGACGTTGATTAACACCATAGTGATCATTGGCTCTTTTCTGAACCTCAGTTTCAAGAATGGTATGTTCAGGAAACATTGTATTGTTCACCAATAGATTACTCAGATGATGATATAATTCCGGAACATATCCGCGTTCAGTATTGAAATACCGAGGTGTTGTAATTTGCCTAATCGCCTCAATAACTAATGTGATAAATTCGTCCATATGAATTGGTATGTTTGATTGATTTATTTAAGCTACACTTTGTTGATATAAATACTGTTGGAACTCAACAAACAGTGAACTGATATTACCAACATCACCCAATACCTCTTTTGCATCCTCTAAAGATTGGTATTTGTTCGTTAATAAGATAGGTAATTTTTCTTGGTCAAGCTCTTCTACACCGGCCTCAATGTATTTGCTTAAAACAAATTCAATAAATTCCTTTTGTTTGTTATTTAGCAGTGCAAAAATTGTCGATTGAGCCGCGGCCACTCTTGCTTCTCGAGTAATCGGTTTAAATTCGCTATTAAACACATATTCCAAGACATCAAACAAGTCACTTTTCTCAGCATCAATAAGCTTTTGAAGCGTAGTTAATTCATCTTTTCCAAATCCTGCCGTATCTAACTTTTCAAGTAGTGCTTTTCTGGTCATGGGCTTACTCCAAATGGTACGCAATTCTTCTTCGCTTTTAAAGAATTCAGGAAGTGCGCCGAATAAGTTGTGTAAAAACTCCTCTGCTGAAATCGGTTTACCATCTGCACTCCAAAATGATGAAGAAATCATATGTTGAATTTCACGTTCTTTGCCGTCCTTCAATTTTATTTTGACTCGTTTTCGCTTTTCCCTGCCTTCTTCATCACCATTTTTGGGCTCATTAGGCTCTTTTGGTTCATATGGTTCTTTAGGGTCGTTTACATCATTTGGTTCAGGCTCTATCGGTTCACCATCCCATTCAGGGTCAGCAAAGTGATGATAAGCATCAACAAAATCGTATATTGTGAAGAACTCTTTTCCATCAAACAAGCGAGTACCACGTCCAACGATTTGTTTAAACTCAATCATGGAATTTACAGGGCGCATTAAAACTATATTGCGAATATTCCGAGCATCAACACCCGTTGATAGCTTTTGTGAAGTTGTTAAGATGGTTGGGATTATTTTCTCATTGTCCTGAAACTCTCTTAAGAACTGTTCTCCCATTTCACCATCGTTTGCAGTAACACGAACACAATAACTTGGGTCTTTGCTCTTTTTATATTGATTTACCAAATCACGAACGGCGGCGGCATGGTCTTGATTTGCACAGAAAATAATTGCCTTCTCATTCTGATTGGCTTCATCCATGTATATTTTAACACGTTTAGCTTCTCTTGCTTTTATTTCTATGATTTTATTAAAATCCGGTTCTGTATAAAGTTTCCCTTCTTCAATTTCCCCCTCAATAATCTGGTCATCGCTTGTATAGATATAATCATCAAGCGTTGTTTTAATGCGTTTAACTTTAAATGGAGTAAGAAATCCATCATTGATACCCTCTTTAAGAGAGTAGATATAAACCGGCTCGCCGAAATACTTATATGTATCAATGTTATCTTTGCGTTTAGGCGTGGCCGTTAGACCTAACTGAACCGCAGGGGAAAAATATTCTAAAATTCCCCTCCAATTCCCTTCATCATTTGCACCGCCTCTATGACACTCATCTATAATTATAAAATCAAAGAAATCCTTAGGATACGCTCCAAAATATGGTGCTGGATTGCCCTCATCATCCGTTCCGGTCATGAAGGTTTGAAAGATGGTAAAGAAAATACTCCCATTTGTAGGCACACTGCCTTTTTTACTTATTTCTTTAGGGCTAATCCTCACAAGAGCATCTTCGGGAAATGCAGAAAAATTATTGTATGCCTGATTTGCAAGAATGTTCCTGTCTGCTAAAAACAGAATACGCGGTCTTCTATTTCCATTATGCTGTAAACTCCAACGAGCATGATATAATTTCCATGCGATCTGAAAAGCAATAGGAGTCTTTCCTGTACCTGTAGCCAAGGTTAAAAGGATACGTTTTTCATTATTGGCAATAGCTTCCAACGTATTGTTTACGGCAATTTCCTGATAGTATCTTAATTGCCAAGTGCCTCCTTTGTCTTCAAATGGAATAGCACTGAATTTTTCTCGCCATTCATTCTGAGTGGCAAATGTTTTTGCCCAAAGTTCTTCAGGTGTGGGGTATCTGTCAACAAGACCTTCCGCACCTGTTTTCATACAGATACTATAAATTTCTTTACCGTTAGTGGCATAGGTAGTTTCAAGATTTAATTTCTGTGCATATTGTTTTGCTTGTGCGACACCTTCACCAACACCCAATTCATCGCTTTTTGCCTCTATTACAGCTAACTTAATACCCTTATATGCCAACACATAATCAGCTCTAAGAAGTTTACCGCGTTGACCACCGGTTTGAATTTTACCTGCTGTTATCGGGTGGTTTCTAAATATTTTAGACCCTTCAATAACACCCCAACCACAGGCTTTAAGCATTGGGTCAATGAGTTCAGCTCTGGTTTCGTCTTCATTCATACGGCAACTTCTTTCGTTGTATTTAATTCCCCATTAAATGCTTTTTGCAGAACGGATTTCTTTAATTCTTCCATATTTAAAAGTTTCTGCTGATAAATAGCTTCTAATCTTTTGGTTTCAACTGAGAGAGTATCTAGCTTTTGTACAATTATTTGTTGTTCTGAAAGTGAAGGAAAAGGTATTGGGATTTTATTCAACATAGCTTGATTAAGTTTTGGCTGAGCCATACCACTGATAAATTCATCAAGTTTTATTGAATTAAGATAAAATTCTACAAGCCTCTGGCTAACAATATTATTAAATCGTAGAACGTGGGCATGATTATTAACCCAAGTTTTCCCACTGATAGAAAATGCAATTGGGTAAGTTCGTGCAATTAGATTTGCTCCATCTTCAGAAATGCAAAGTAAATCTTCATTAAACAAATAGTTTGAGACATAATCAACAATACCAGAGGCTCCATAATAAGGAATTAAACCTTCGTCTCTAATGTTTTTTGTTATTGGAACTCTTCTACTATCCAAATTATCTGAAATTTGATTTAATGTTTTCTCTTCCCAATCATCACCCTTTTTCTCAAACACCCCTTGTAAATAACTATTAAAAAGCTCTTTGGAGTTTTTGAGGTTCTGTTCGGCAATATCTTTAGCCTTCACAATATCTGTAAAAAGTTTATCAAGTTTTTTTACAATTCGCTGTTGTTCAGTTAGCGGAGGGAATGGAATTTCAATAAGTGACAAATCCGTCTTTGTTAAACTCGGTAATGTTGTTCCTTTATCAAGATTCTTAAAATTAAAGCCCAAACAGAAATAATAAAGGAATCTTCCATCTAACTCTGCTAATGGTGAGAAACCAAAGGCAGTATCAACATTCCAAAACTTGGTTGTTACATAAATTGGATTGTTTATAGAACCTTTCCGACCAATAATAGTGCACCCTTCATTACAAATATAATCATCTGCATAACCCATTATGCCACCACTGCCATATATAGGATATTGACCGTCTGGATTCACTACATCTGATTGATTGCGACCGTTCTTAATTTCACAGACCTCACCAAGCTTTTTTATTTCCCAACCTTGTTTCATAGTATCTCCAAGATTGATTTTAAAATATCAGCGCTTTCTTTATCCAATGCTTTCATTTCCGCAACAATTTCCTGCGGTTGACGCAATGTCGTTTCTTCTTTTTTATTGGGATTTTTTGCACTTAGGTCAAAAGTTGATTGGTTAATATCTTTAACATCAATAGACCACGAATTATCACTTAAGGCTTTAGTTTTTTGCAATTCAACAAACTCGGAAAGGTCGGTTTCATTTAGCGCGTTTGTCTTTCCAAGGTTTCTGTTCAGATTAAGTTGGTAATACCAAACTTTTCGTGTCGGTGCTCCTTTTTCAAAGAATAAAACCACTGTCTTAACACCTGCCCCTGTAAATGTCCCAGCCGGTAAATCCAGCACGGTATGCAGATTGCACGATTCCAAGAGATGTTTGCGCAGGCTGACAGAAGCATTATCGATATTACTTAGGAATGTGTTTTTAATAACAACACCCGCTTTACCGCCTGCTTTAAGTATTTTAATAAAGTGTTGTAAAAAGAGAAATGCCGTTTCACCTGTTTTAATGGGAAAGTTTTGTTGAACTTCTGCCCGCTCTTTCCCCCCAAATGGCGGATTTGCCAATACTATATCGTAACGGTCTTTTTCCTGAATATCGGCAAGATTCTCGGCAAGGGTATTGGTATGTATAATGTTCGGCGCTTCTACACCGTGCAAAATCATATTCATTATACCGATAATATATGCCAGCGATTTCTTTTCCTTACCGTAAAATGAGTTTTTCTGTAAGGTGACTGAATCAGCAGTTGAGAGCTTTTTGCTTGTTTTTAGATATTCGAACGCTTCACATAAGAAGCCGGCAGAACCGACAGCTCCGTCATAAATTTTGTTGCCGATTTGAGGGGCAACAACTTTTATTATGGTCTTAATTAAAGGACGTGGAGTGTAATATTCACCGCCATTTCGCCCTGCATTCCCCATGTTTTTAATCTTGTCTTCATAGAGATGGCTCATTTCATGCTTTTCTGCATGGGTGCGGAAACGAAGTTGGTCTATTAAATTTATTACATCGCGTAACGCATAACCACTTTGTAGCTTATTTTTAAGTTCGCTAAAAATCTCACCAATCTTATATTCAATAGTATCAGCACTTACCGCATTTGTTTTAAACTTTTTAAGATAAGGAAAGAGTTTGTGGTCAACAAAATCTTTAAGGTCATCTCCGGTTAAAGCATTATGGTCTATTTTGCCATTATCCAGTTTTGGAGCCGCCCAAGTCTCCCATTTATACTCAGCACCGATGATGGGAGCATATGTTTTACCTGATAATTGAGCCGCTGTTGCCTTGTCTTTTTCCAGGTCATCAAGATATTTCAGGAATAGAACCCAAGAAGTTTGTTCTACATAGTCTAACTCACTACTGCATCCCGCGTCTTTATGGAGAATGTCGTCAATATTCTTAAAAGTTTGTTCAAACATAAAATTGTTGCCTACTTAAATTTGTTTTCAAAGTTAACATTCTAGTCAGATTGATAATTATATTAAGCTCTTTTGATTATGAACAGGCAACCATGAAATTAAGATATTTCCAAAGAACCCTATCCGTGTTCGGTTTTTGTCGTTGTCTATTCTATATTTTTTAAAACATTTAGGTCGTTATGTCCAGAATTCATTTTGCGGATTATTAGCGCATTTACATGGGGTTAATTGATAATTATTTGTGTGCGTATTTTTTAAATGTCTATTCATGTAAAAGATTATCAGGGAATAAGGAGAGTTAAGCATGAATAAACAAAAGACCTTAGATTATACATTCTTAGTTGATAATATAACCATTGAATCCGTCTTTGCCGAATTATTGATGAAACTTGACGGTTTTGTTAGCATTGAGCTCGCCGAGAAGCTAACAACGCTTGATAAAACAACCCAATACCGAGAACGTAATAAGGGCAAATTTCCTCAACTCGTTACGATTTCAAGCATGGGACGGAGGAAAGGATACCGTATTCAGGATTTACATGAATGGATTAAAAATCCGGCGGAATATAGAAGCAGAATAATTAAATCAAATGCGAAATAGCTTATCTGTCTGAGAGAGTGAAAGAGTTTCGTATTGGCTAATATCAATATCAGCAGGTAGCTTGTCTCTTAGAACAGGCAATACATATTGGCAGTTTATATTACTTACAATCTCTGTTAAGAGGCTTGATATTTGATTATCATGTACATTCTCAATCTGGTCATGTAATATAAAATGCAGACATTCAATATTTAGTGCGTCAGCAAATTGAATGTATGCCAAGTCAAATGCGGCGATTTGTCCTTTTTTCTTACCTGTGCCAAGATTTCCGCTAATACTGCTAATATTCAGCTCATAGCCTTTGGCATTGCGATCAGAACTTAAAACAAAAAGTTCACCGTAAAGTCGATTAGAAATATCCGAGAAATACTTGTTAAACTCAGAAATTCTTTCCTGAATCAAATCGTCCTTGGAGGAAATGCCCTTGTTTATTTTCTCTAAATCACTATTTATGGAACTTAGTTTATCTATAGAATTCTCCCAAATACTTTTTAATTCATCAAATCTGCCTTTTTTCTCATATGCTTTGTTCAGATCAGATATAATCTGTTGAAGTCCGTCAAGAGTATTGTTCTTTTTTAATTCTTCAGTAATTTGCTTTTCGTGCACTAATAAGGTGTCCAACTTTTTTCTAAGATTACCAAGTGATGTGTCAAGTGATGGTAATTCCTGAGTAATAAATTTAATTTTTTCAGTGACCATTGAATTGTGAAAGTTCAATGTGTCTTCAAAAGTCTTTTGCAGATTTGGAACAAGCACTTTAGCTTCCTCATAAATCCGCTTGATTTGTGATATATCAATTTGAGAATAATCTCTCTCTAAGTCGGTTTTGCTTTCGTTAATCAATTCCTTCCTAAGTTCTAATCTGCTTAATTCAGTCGAAATCTTGTTAATCTCAAACTTGGTCTGGTTCAGTTTTTGAATATCGTCATTAAAATCCTCATTCAGATTAAAACTATCTTTCTGGGCTTCGAGGATTTTTATACTCCTCTCAATAACCAGTAAAGATTGGGTTATTTGGGATAATGAGTTTTCTTTTTTAAGTCTTTTTTGAAGATTTTCTTCAATTCCTTTATCTCTCAATAATCTCTGTTTTCTATCATTCTCATCTAACTCGATTCCCAACCAGAATAAATATAATGGTTCATACACATCTTGTGTGGCATGAGGATCAAGAACTTTAACTGTATTGACCAATCGGTTCTTTTCGTCCCTTATATTCTTGGCTATGATTTGTCTTATAGTCGGCTTATCCAGACTGGATTTAAAAATGAGTTCCTTAAGTTTTTTCAAGAAATCAGCATCATTGTATTTCTCGCCATTTATCTCTTGAATTTTATCGCTGTAATTCAAAAAATTCCTGCGAATAGTAATTTCTTTCGAGTCTTCTACTTCAATATCATCTTTTAAAACCAGCGTAATAATTATGTTGTTATCCTTAAGAAACTGTTCGATTTGAGTATTACTCTTTTGCTTAAATTCAGTATCTTGATATATATTCTGTCCCTTTCCGCCTAAACAATAATCAATAAGCCTTAATACGGTAGTTTTTCCAACATTATTGCCAGATTCCTTTTTATCCTTAGTTCGCGTTTCATCAACAATAAGATTTATCCCTTTGTGAAAAGGAATATCTCTAATAACAAACCCATTGTTTTCTATTTTGAGGCTTTTTAGAAACATTTTTCTAATCTTCCATTTACACTCTTAATAGACCCAAGTAGAAACAACCAATCTAAAGTTAAGGTAAACAAATTCATTGATACCCTT
Source organism: uncultured Bacteroidales bacterium (assembly GCA_964449015.1). Lineage (GTDB taxonomy): Bacteria > Bacteroidota > Bacteroidia > Bacteroidales > UBA10428 > UBA5072. The sequence goes on along the minus strand of CAYVBH010000009.1, from coordinate 5,352 downwards.
TCTATTTCATTCAATCTTTGAAAGGTATCCAGTATGTCGATTTCATTTTCGGGAGAAGCGTTAATCAATTCGAGTGTTCTGGCTCCCAAATAATAAATTTCTTTTGAAGGGTGTATGTCTTTACCAAGTATCATTGTACTGGGGGTTCCTCTAAAATTTTACATCTTATAAAAGCATCAACCATAATAATTGAAATCCCAAAAGTAATATCCTCAGAATAATGCTTGCCGTCCGATTCAATTATTTTTAGTAATTCTTCCTCTATATCCTCAATTATGTTGTCAGAATTAGCCTGAATAATACCCATGGCATTCTCTTCACCATCCGTATACTGACCTTTGATTTTAAGATAGATTTGTTTGATATTCCTTAATAAATTCGCCTTTTTAAATGACCCCTGATATTCCAATTCATTGTATAGAGCATTGACCTTTGAATAAAACACTTTATATTCTTCTATCAAAATTGCATTGCGCTTAATTGAGTTATACTTAATCTTGTATGCTGGATTATAGGAGTTTAGACTCTCGTTATCAGGTAGTCCGTTGTTATCAAAATCCAAGTCAGCAATAGCATTTATTGCAATACCCAATAATGAAGGATTTCTTTTCAGTAAATCCATCTGTTTGCTTTCGTGATTCTTTTTCCACTCTTTTAATAAAGAAACCGGATATTTTGATTCATTCTCAAGATTATCAATTATCGAATGGCATTCATCACATAGTAAAATAAGGTTATTAAAATGCCGTCTTTCATCATCAGTCATATTTGCTCTGTATCTTGCTCCGCCTTCACTGGCGGCCTCAATATGACAGATTTTACTAATAATTGTCTCACCATCTTTGGCAATAAGAGGTTTATTGCAATTTGGTGCCGCACATTGATTGCGGGATAATGTATCCAGTCTTCTTATAGTAGTGGACTTATATTGTCTTGCTTTACTGGGCATTTTCAAATTTACAATTTTTTAAGGTCAGATTACAAAGGCGTCTCAAATACTTCACTCAACTTATGAACAATAAGTATCAGCAATATAAAATGTTTATCACACTATTACAATAGCTTGTTTCCCTTGAATTTATATAACCATGAAGTGATACTAATAAGAGCTGTGTAATTCCTTTCGGTATATTCCTTTCTCAATTATTTCAGAACGAAGTTCCAAAATACTTGGCACTTCATCAACTGTTGGGGAAGCAATAATTCTATCTATAACATAGTCCAGAATTTCCATTCCTTTGGATTTTTCCCAATCATAAGCATATTGGTCATAGATACCGGTAACATCGTGGTCTGTATGGTTTAATAGAAGTTTAGCCCAATATCTGGGACATCCCATAGCGATAACCAATGTTGCCGCAGTTCTTCTTAAATCATGCATATGAAAAGGTTCACATTCTGACATGACGCTTTGAATTTTTCGTGTCACTCTGCACAAACTGGTACGATAAAATGTATTCAGCTCTTTTTGCGGTTCATCAGGAAAAAGTATCTTTTTTGTTGCACCAAAAACATATTGGGCATTGCCCGTAAATCGTTTTACTTCACGCAATATTTCCAATGCATGATGGTGCAAATGAATACGGTGCATCTTTGCGTTTTTTGTGCGGGGTATTGTCCATACACCAGCCTTTTCATCGAGATGTTTCCACTCCATAGTACGCACCTCAACACCACGTGTCATTGTGCATAACATAAATTTTGCCGCAAGACGCATTACCGGAACAAGGTCAACTTTATCAAGTCCATGCCAAAACAAATAAACTTCTTTGGGGCTTAAATGCCTTTCCCTTCTTCCCTGTTTAATATCCAGTTTGATACCGGCGCAAGGATTGAACTCAACATAATCCCACATAACCGCAACATTAAACATATGTCTGGTATAGGCGAAAATTTGTCTTACACCTTTGGGTGCGTTACCCTTCATAACAATATTTTGAAAAATCGGAGCCAGATCTTTCTTTTTAACCTGATGCATTTTTAGCATTCCGATATACGGAACAAGATTTTTAATTAGTTCTCTTCTTTCGTCTACCCAAGTGATTTTCCCTTTCTTTTGATTATACTCGGCATAAAGCTCTATAAACTGCTCCACGGTTGGAGCTTCTTTGGTAAAATTATTAGCTATAACTTTTTCTTTCCCTGGGTCGATATTTTCTGCTTTAAGTTTGCCGACTGCTTCCGCATATGCTATTCGAGCTTCAAAAAGAGGCATATTAGGATATTTTCCCAAAGTCATGAATCTGGGCTTACCTGCGAATCGGTACATATAAATCCATGTTTTATTACCGTTTGAAGAAACCCTGATGCCAAATCCGGGCATTCCTTCACACCAATATATATCTCTCTTGCCTGAAGTCTTAAGATATTTTATAGTTATGTCAGTAAACTTGATTCTTTTATTTTTTTCCCTTTTTATATCAAAATCTTGGCTAGCATTTTGGCTAGCAAATTGGGTGTAATTGTCTGAAATCTTATGCGTTCTCATGAAATCTCCATTTCTGTAATTGTCAAATAATTACAATTAGTTGTATGATTTCATAAGCTATTATAGAATTCCATAAAACGCACTCAGGTCGCTCTTAAAATCGTGTGTCCTTGTGACGTGCCGGTTCAAGTCCGGCTGGGGCTACCAATGAATTCAATAACTTATGAAATCACAACTTCAGAGTTATTTGACGTAATTTAAAGTGGCTAGCATTTTGGCTAGCACCTTTAAATTACCACAAGTCTTTTTATAAATATAGCCATCAGTCTTACATTGAATATTTCGATTCGCTTTATGCGTGTACACAAAAACAGCGAAATATTTTTACCTGTTTTTGAAATATAATTATGTCAAGCATACTATGGTATTGTAAAATATCCTGATACTGCACCGCATCATTACAAGTTCTTGACATATAATTGTTTTTTCATATTATCCCGCCAGAAACATTTGTGCGTTTTTTTTAAACGAATGAGGGAATATTTTCATCATATTATTATTTAACAGTCATATGGAGGGGCTGATGACTAAAGAGTCTTATTATAATCAAACTATAATCCGTAAAGATTATTTACGGGACATAGTAATTAAATTAGTTGAACGGCGACACGAACTAGAACTTACTCAAGAAGAACTAAACTCCCGGTTAGGTATTGCAGATAGATTACTGAGTAAATGGGAATGCGGGATGCGAAGCCCAACTTCCTTTAATTTATATTGCTGGTCGTATGCATTAGGAATGCGTTTGACCATAGCCGCTAATGATAATTTTCCGCCAAACGGTAACACCCCAAAATGTCAGGCTGTAAACGATAACCGGTTTATGGTTTCCCGCGAATAGAATTTTTTACTACACACCCAAAAACTTCAGGCTATTGGTCTGCTTCGGGGGGAGCACCAATAGCCTTTTTTTATAATTTTCAGTGCAAATTGAGTGCAAATGAAAAAGCGATTGAAACTATGTAAGTCGCAACCGCTTTGATGTTTTGTGGTCCCACTTGGGCTCGAACCAAGGACTCCCTGATTATGAGTCAGGTGCTCTAACCAGCTGAGCTATGGGACCGATATTTCGGGCAGCAATATTAGTGAAATGTTGATAAAAAAACAAACGCTTGCTTTTCGTTTGATTTTTCCTATATTTTTGCCCCATGACCGGCCCCGAATTTGAGAAATTTTTTCGTGAAGAATTCAATTCTTTAAGCAACCTGGCCTACACCGTGGTAAAAGATACGGATGAAGCCCGGGATGTGGTGCAGCAGGTATTTCTGAATTACTGGCAGCGAAGGGAATCGATTGAAATAAGGGGATCAGCCAAAGGGTATTTTTACAAAGCTGTTCTGAATACCTCCATCAACAGGCTGAAACAGTCGAGGAATCTGGCTCCGATTGAAACGATACAACACGATCAGTTGGTTGAAGAACCTGTTGAGGAAGATACCCGGATGCGAGATCACCTGCACCGTACCATCAACGATCTGCCACCCGTGTGCCAGCAGGTTTTCAGGCTTAGCCGGTTCACCAACATGACCAATAAGGAAATTGCCGAAGAAATGGATATTTCGGTGAAAGCGGTTGAAAAACACATCACCAAAGCCATGAAGGTGCTGCGGGAAAAACTGAAGCCCTTAATGGCCAATAACTATCTCATGATGTGGTTAATAGCATTATTCTGTTATTTTTGGATGGACCAGGTAGGGTATTTGTTATCAACTTTGTCAATATAAAAACCAGGAACTTGAATACTGAAATTTACCATATTGTTGCTGAGCAATTCAAGGGCCGGATAACGACCAGTGATCTGCAGACATTGCAGGAATGGCTTAATGCATCTCCTGAAAACAGGGAGGTGTATGCCGAGCTTGAAAAGGTATGGAAACTTACCGGTACCCTGGAACAAACCACCCCGGCGGATGTTGACAGCGAATGGGAGAAATTTGTAAAACAACGGGATCAGGTAATTCCCATAGAACGGAAATTAACCGGAGCGTTGCTGAACCTGAAAACCTTTTACCGGTATGCGGCTGTTCTCTTACCGCTGATCACGGTATCTGCACTGGTTTACTTTATGGTTTCCGGCCGCAATGGCGGAGTGGATTGGATAACCGTAACCACCGGTGAAACCAGGCAACAGCTAACCCTTTCGGATGGAACAGAAGTATGGGTTAACCAAAACAGCATTTTCAGATACCCCGAAACGTTTTCATCCAAAGAAAGGCAGGTATCTGTTCAGGGCGAAGCGTTTTTTAAAGTAAGCAAAACAGGTTCACCCTTCCTGGTGGATGCGGGAAGAACCCGGGTAAAGGTACTGGGCACCCGTTTCAACGTGAATAATTACAAAGGCGAAAAGTTTACCGAGGTAGCGGTGGAGGAAGGAAAGGTATTGTTTGAGGAAAAAACGGGAAAAAAGAATCAGGTGATACTTGAAGCCGGAGAAAAAGGGACCTTTACGGGGAAGCATGATGACATTAGCAAGGGAAAAGATTTCAGCCACAATACGGCTTCTTGGGTGAGTCAGAAGCTGGTTTTTAACAATGTGCCGCTTCAACAAGCGGTTCAGGACGTGGCACGTTATTTTGCGATTGACCTGGTGCTGGCAAAGGAACTGGAAAACTGCCTGTTTTCAGGAGAGTTTACGAATCCCCAGGAAAATAACGTTCTGGAGGTAATCTCCCTGTCAACCGGGAGTCGGGTAAGGTACGAAGGCGGTAAAATTTATCTCGAAGGAGGTTCATGCGCAAAATAACCGGCACTTGCTATTTTCAGGTAAGTGTTATATTTGCCGCATGTTACGATTCCTTGCGGCATTATTGTTTTTTTTTATAATCGGAACGGAAGTTCATACCCAGCAATCCACATTGCCGGAA
>CAYVBH010000008.1:0-34220 GCA_964449015.1 uncultured Bacteroidales bacterium | reverse complement strand
CATTTTATGCGTTTATCAACCGACCCATGATCAATTCAAAAGGTGTGAATACCTCGGCCATATATGGTTTTGCTACAACCTTCATGGACATTTTAAAACGTGAGAATCCGGAATATGCCGCAGTGGTCTTTGACCCGCCTTCTCCCACCTTCAGACACGAAATGTATAGTCAGTATAAGGCAAACCGGCTTGCAACACCGGAGGAAATCAGAAAATCGATTCCTTGGATCAAATCACTGATTGAAGCATTCAATATTCCTGTTATTGAGGTAAGCCGTTACGAAGCAGATGATGTAATCGGAACTATGGCACGAAAAGCTGAAAAGGCAGGATTTACTACCATAATGGTCACTCCGGATAAAGATTACATGCAACTGGTTAATGAACATACTTTTATGTTAAAACCTGCGAAATCGGCAGGTGAATATGAAATGGTTGATACTGCAAAAGCCATGAACTTTTTCGGTGTTGATAGTACTTCCAGCGTGACTGATGTGCTGGCACTTTGGGGGGATTCTTCCGATAACATCCCGGGGGCTCCCGGTATAGGAGAAAAAACGGCCAAGGAACTGATTACCAGGTATAAAACGCTGGAAAATCTGTTCAGTCATGTGGCTGATCTGAAGCCAAAGCAAAGAGAAACTCTGATTTCCAACCAGGAACAAATTAAGCTTTCCTACCAGCTGGCAAAAATTGTTACCGATGTGCCTCTTGATGTGAATTTTGATGATTTGCAGGTTTTGAAAAGCAATGAAACGAAATTAAAAGAGATTTTTATCGAGCTTGAGTTTAAGACCCTTCTGGCCAGAATGCTCAAAACAACTGCCCCGAATCCGGTTCAGGGAAGTCTGTTTGCTGAAGCACCGGCGTCTGAACAGGAGAACACATCAAATCTTGATTCAATCAACAGCGTTCCCCATAACTACCATCTGGTTGCAGGTGACGAACAGCTGGAAAAATTGTTGCATCTGTTGGAGAAACAACCCGAGTTTTGTTTCGATACGGAAACAACAGGATTGAATACCTGGTCAGCTGAATTGGTAGGGATGTCATTTTCTTTTTCACCTCATGAGGCTTACTATGTGCCGGTACCACGGGATCAGGTTCATGCGGGCCAAATCATAAACCGTTTCCAGTCTCTTTTTGGAAATCCTGCAATCCGTAAAGTAGGTCAAAACCTCAAGTTTGATATCCAGGTTCTGATGAACTACAACATCAAGGTGGAAGGTGAATTGTTTGACACCATGATCGCCCATTACCTCATTCAGCCCGATCTGAAGCATAACCTGGATTACCTGGCTGAAATATACCTGAAATACCGAATGGTACCCATTGAGGACCTGATAGGAAAAAAGGGCATGAGCCCGCAGAAAAATATGCGTGATGTGGATCTGGATGTGATCAGGGAATATGCCGGTGAAGATGCTGATATTACCTGGCAGTTGTTTCTGATTCTCAAAGAAGAACTGCAAAACCGGACTTTGTGGAAACTTGCAATGGAAGTGGAAATGCCCCTTGTTCGTGTGCTTGCGGAAATGGAACGTTCCGGATTCCGGATCAACAAAAACAGCCTGAAGGAATACTCCGCTGTTCTTCAAAAGGAGCTGTTGGCAATAGAATCTTCAATCTATGATGCTGCTGGCACACAATTCAATATTAATTCACCGAAGCAATTGGGAGAAATCCTGTTTGAGAAAATGAAAATTGCCGACGGAACACAAAAAACAAAGACCAAGCAATTTTCCACAAGTGAAGAAGTATTGCAGAAACTTGTTGACAAACATCCTGTTGTGAATCAGATATTAGAATACAGGGGACTTCAGAAATTATTAAACACATATGTAGATGCACTGCCGGTTTTGATTGATCCGCAAACGGGAAAGATCCATTCTTCCTTTGATCAGGCTTGGGTAAGCACAGGAAGGCTCAGTTCGCGCAATCCAAACTTACAGAATATCCCCATTCGTGATGAACGGGGTAAGGAAATACGCAGGGCCTTTATTCCCTCGGATGACCACAATGTTTTGTTATCAGCAGATTACTCGCAGATCGAACTGCGTTTAATGGCCCACCTGAGCAGAGATGCAAACATGATTGCAGCCTTCCGGAACAATGAAGATATTCACGTTTCTACTGCAGCCAAAGTATTTAAGGTTTCTGAAAAAGAGGTAACGACATCTATGAGAAGCAGTGCAAAAACTGCCAATTTTGGCATCATCTATGGAATTTCTTCATTCGGACTGTCCCAGCGCCTGAATATCTCCCGAAGTGATGCTTCATCTCTCATTCAAGGTTATTTTGAGTCGTTTCCACGGATCAAGGAATATATGGACAAAGCCGTATTGCAGGCAAGAGAAAAGGGGTATGTTGAAACCATCATGGGCCGAAGAAGATACCTTCCTGATATCAATTCATCAAATGCGATTGTACGCGGCGTTGCTGAACGCAATGCAATCAATGCCCCAATTCAGGGATCAGCAGCTGATATCATTAAGCTCGCCATGGTTAACATTCAGCGTCAGTTGAGGAGCAGGTTTAAAACCACCCTGATTCTTCAGGTGCATGATGAACTGATTTTTGATGTATACAGGGATGAACTTGAAAGTATTGAAAAATTAGTCCGTTATGAAATGGAACAGGTCATGAATCTGGAAGTACCGCTTGTGGTAGATATAGGTATCGGCGGCAATTGGCTGGAAGCCCACTAAACTTTTAGCAAAAGCCCAGGATGAAGTTAATTCATGTCTTCCTGCATCTTTCTGATTTCCTCAAGATACTTATTTCGGATTTGCTGAAGTCGCTTTATATCAATATGCTTTCCATATATCCTGACGAATTCCACAATCGTTTTCAGGTAAATGAATCCAAGAGCACAATCAAAATTGCTGTTATCCAGGTTGTTTTTAACATTCAGGGTAACCGTTTTGAACAAGTTCCAGTTAAAATGATAAGGCAGTGAAATATAGTAGATAAGATCATCATCCAGGTCTTTGTAAATATCTTCTTCCATATTTTCTAACATAAAGACCTTGTTGATTCTGATCAGTCCCGGTGCGTTCAGGTTTTTGCCCTTCATGAAGTGAATACCTTTGTCGATATAACATCCCTGAAGCTCTGATATCATGGCATAACTTGCTATGCCTTTGATTCTTATTCCGGTCAGATTGGTATTGTTGATGAAAATGTCTACCGGACAAGCGTCTAGTTGAATATGCTGGTAGGCACATAAATTTTGTGAAATTCTGAAGATATCTTCAACAGGATATAACTTATCGGTGATCAGGAAAAGTGAATCCGGCTTTGAAACACCCGGAGCAATGTCTCCATGATATCCCGGAAAGGGCTCCAGACTTTCCAGCACCAGGGTATTCTGCATAATATAGTGATCCACTGTCTGCAGGGTTTCCTCCTTAAGAAGAATTCCCATTGATTCTTTTATTGAAGTCGTTTTCATCACAGTTTGAATTAATACATGTAAAAATATCAACTGAGATAACAGAAAAGACACATCAACAAGAAACAGGATTTTCGAAAGAACTATTAAAAAATGAAGCAGTTTCAGGCAAACCACTTGATCAGGATATTCCTGAGGGATTCTATTTTCACAGGTTTTGTAATATAATCGTTCATTCCTGAAGCAATTGCCTTGGATTTGGTTTTGGAACTGGCAGTTGCAGTCATGGCAATGATGGGCATCTGGTAACCCAAACCACGCATTTCCACAGTAGCCTGGATGCCATCCCGTTCCGGCATCACCAAATCCATAAAAATCAGGTCGTAGTTTTTTGTTTTCACTTTTTCAATGGCTTCATTCCCGTTTTTGGCCACATCAATTTTAAAACCCAGGTTTGAAAAAATTGTTTGCGCTACCCGGATGTTAATTTCATTGTCTTCTGCCACCAGAATGGTCAAATCGGGTTTGATAACACGCAATACTTCGGTAGAATCCTTTTCTACATTTGGAAATGAATCATGAAGACACTTGATCAATTCAGATTGTTCCACGGGTTCAGGGAAGTAACAATCAACACCTAAGCGCTTAGCCTGAACATAATTCTCTGATTTATGATTCGAACTGATCATCAGAATGAAAAACAAATCAGTTAATCCATTATCCTGTAATTTTTTTGTAATCAAAAAGCCATTCATTCCCGGGTCATCCAGAATAATGAGCACTTGATAAGGGACGTTGTTTTCCTTGAGACGATCCTTCAATTCATCCAAATTTTCAGGAACGAATTCAAAAATCTCGTATTTAAATTTCTGTAGTTCACAAAACCTGATCAGGCGTGAATTACTTTGTTGAAAACTCGTGATGATCAGGACATTTACCTGTGAAAAGGAATTGATTTTTTCCAGATTCAGGGGCTTCAGGATCTTTTCATTGGAATAAACCTCAATGGTAAAGCTAAACTTGGAACCGGGATATGCCGGCTTTCTTGAAATAGAAGAAGGGCTTTGAACCCATATTTCTCCATGCATTAGGGTTACCAGCTGTTTTGCTATTGTAGTTCCCAAACCAGATCCGCCGTATTTCCTGGATGTGGATTCTTCAGCCTGCGTGAAGGAATTAAAAATACTTTCAATTTTGTTCCGGGGAATGCCAACACCGGTATCCTCCACGTAGAATACCAAGGTCAGGTTGTTGTTATACTCTTCTTCCAGTTCAACACCCACCGAAATCTCGCCCTCATGCGTAAATTTTACGGCATTGCTGATCAGGTTTGAAAGCACCTGGCGCAGTCTGAAAGGATCACCAATGATGTTCTCCGGTACGTCCGGATTAATTTTCAGCGATAGAGTCAGCTTCTTATCCTCAATGATGGGTTTGAACAAATCCACAGACAATTTTACCTCTTCACGCAATTTGAAAGGAATTTCCTCAAGCTGCATCTTACCGGCTTCAATTTTCGAAAAGTCCAGAATATCATCAATGAGCGTTAGTAATACATCAGCTGAACGCTTGACAATATGAACATATTCCTTCTGATTGGGAGTAAGATGTTCCTGATCCAGGGCTTCAGTCATTCCGATGATTCCATTCATGGGTGTGCGGATTTCATGGCTCATCTTGGCAAGAAACTCTGATTTAGCAGTATTGGAAGCCGCTTCGTACTTTCTTGCTTTTTCAATAGGTGTCACATCAACAAATGCACTTAAAAGAAATTCTTCATTATCGATGATGTAAGGGAGATCTTTTTTGAATACGGCAACTTCTTCTCCTTCATGGCGATAAATGACAAACTGGTTGGAATCAAATGAATTGTCGTTCCCAGAATCATAATAATCCTTTGAGAGCATGAATCTGTCTGTAAGATTTTTGCCTACCGGTGATTCATCCTGATTCATCAAAAGCATATCACGGGCAGTCTGGTTGATTATTTTTACCTGCTGTTCCTGGTTAATCACCATAATTCCTACAGGCAAATTATCGAAAATTGATTGCAGGTTGGACAGTTCAGTACTAGTTTTCTCTTTCATCGAAAGACTTTTCCCCATTTTTCCCAAAAGGATCATAAGAAAAAGAAGCATGATCAGCGTGCTCAATATACCTGATGCAATTACTTTATTAAGAATGAGATCGAAAATAAAAGCTTTTCTCATTGAAAATATCACGCCAAACCGGTCATTCATGATACTGAGTGATGAAAAGGCCGAATACAGCTTTTCATCCTTATTGTTATACTGTATGTTGTGTTTGAAAAATCCGGATTGTTCTGACAGGACTTTGTCCTTAAAGCGGAGGGTATCCTGGATCATGGTGGATGAAACGGCATTGGAATACAAGGTTTTTCCATTGCTGTCTACAACCCACTGCCAGAATGCTTCGTCATGAAAATAGCGGGTAAACAATTCCTGGAAAAACCCCGGAAGATCTATGGAAAAAACAAGGTTTGCAGTCAACAGGTTTTCTTTGAAAATCGGAAAGATATATTGATAGCCGTCATCGATCTTTTTAATCAGTACCTTGTCCTGCAATTCATTTTGTTTTTGGGTAATGTAAGGATCGATCAGCAACCTGTTCCTTTTGTTGAACGACATGTTCAGGACATTCTTATTTACATCATAGATATATAGATTCTTAATAAGCTTGCTGTTATTTGAAAACAGTAACTCCAGATTTCTGAGTCCTTCCTGGTTGGCGTCATCACTGCTCAGGTTAACATTTATCAAGGAGTTGGAATACAGCAGTGCATTCACTTCATTTTCAAATTTAAGTAGGGACGATTCAATCTCCTTGACACACGATTCAGCCTGGCCTGAAAGAATACTATGCTGGAAAGAAATCTGGTTTCTGAAAATGGTTATGTTGAAAAAAAGGTTAAGCAGAATAACAATCAGTGTTATCAATATGAAGTACAGTGTATATTTCTTCATTGTTTACCTGTTGAAGTTAAGGCAATTAAAGTATAAAATATTCTTAAAGTTACAACAACAAATCGGATAATTCTTTAAACAACCCGTTTAGCTGGACCGGTATTTTTCGTCTTTGTCATGCAGCATATTGAAATAACTGCGGTAACGCGATTCATGAAGGATACCCTTTTGGTAGGCTTCAATTACAGCACAGTTCGGCTCATGAATATGAGTGCAGTTGTAAAACTGACAATTTCTGGACAACCGAAAAATATCGGTAAAGTACAAACCGATTTCGTTCTTGTTCAGGTCGATAAGGCCGAATCCCTTAATTCCCGGTGAATCGATAATATAAGTATTGTCCTTGATTTCGATCATTTCAGGATAGGTTGTGGTATGCTTGCCCGTAAGATGATACCACGAAATATCATTGGTTTTAAGCTGAAGACCCGGACACAACCTGTTGATCAGGCTGCTTTTACCCACTCCCGAATTGCCCGATATCAGGGTCAGTTTATCACTGAGCAATTCATCAACCTGAGACAAATTCACTCCTGTTTCTACCGAAATGTCAATCACCTTGTATCCGGCGTATTCATATATTTTGTGTACTTCCTGCAATCGGGCAAACATGTGTTCCGGATATAAATCCATCTTGTTAATCAACAAAATGCAGTTAATATGGTAGGCTTCAGCAGAGAGCAGAAAGCGGTCAACGAATTCGAGAGGGGTTTCAGGGTAATCCAGGGTAAACATAAGCACTGCCTGATCAATGTTAGCTGCCAGGATCTGTACTTCCTTAGATAAATTTGTTGCTTTGCGGATGATGTAATTCCTGCGTTCATGAATTTTTGTAATCGTGCCATACTGGTTATCGGTAATTTCAAAATCAACATGATCTCCTACCGCTATGGGATTTGTGTTTTTCATACCATGTGTACGGAAGGTTCCTTTAAGCCGGCAGTTTATCTGCTCTTTTCCGGCTTTTACCGTGTGCCAGCTTCCGGTAGTTTTTATTACTATACCTTTACCCACAGAATCACTTATTTTTTCTTTTGCATTAGCGAAAATACTCAAGAGATTTGTAATTTTAAGAAATAATCAGCATAAGTAAGAAATGAAACCATTGCTATAACCAAATATTAGAGAAAGTCATTTTTTAACTATTAATTTCTTATGAAGACCATCAGGCAGCATTATTTTGTTAACGCAACTCCGGAAGAAGTATTTAGTGCACTGACCAATCCTTTTACCATTGAACTTTGGAGCGGATATCCCGCACGGATGGATGCACAAGAAGGCACAGAATTTTCTATTTTCGACGGAGATATTGTCGGTAAGAATATCAAAATCACAGATAATAAGCAAATTGTACAAGAGTGGTATTTTGGTGATCAGACCGATGAATCCATTGTGACCATTGATCTTGAATCGCATAAACTGGGTACCAAGGTGCTCCTGGAACACACCCATGTTCCCGATGATGAAGCTGAGGAATTCAAAAAAGGGTGGAACGAATATTACTGGGGTGCCATACAGGAATTTTTCAAGTAATACGTTAGCAGAAACATGTATTTGTCAATAAATAAACATAGTGTATATTGGATGCATTGCTGAAACGTGAGGATGTGGATCTGATGGCGCCTGTGGGATCATTTGAATCTCTTATGGCAGCAGTTCAAACAGGAGCCGATTCGGTTTACTTTGGATTGGGTAAGCTGAATATGAGGGCGCGTTCTTCCGTGAATTTTACTACTGACGACCTGGAAAAGATCATGCGCATTTGCCGCAATTTCAATAAGAGGGCTTACCTCACCATGAATATTGTTTTTTACAACGAGGAATTGGGGGAGATGCGCAAGATGCTTGATCTGGCTAAAGAACACGGGGTTAACGCTATCATTGCTTCAGATCAGGCAGTCATTGATTATGCCAGCCGGCTCGGTATGGAAATTCATCTTTCTACACAGATCAACATCAGCAATGTAGAGTCGTTAAGGTTTTATTCCCGCTTTGCCGATGTTGCGGTTCTGGCCCGGGAACTCAACTTGGAACAGGTTACTGAAATCTCCCGTGTCATTGAAAAAGAAGCAATCAAAGGTCCTTCCGGGAATCCGATGAAGATTGAAATGTTCAGCCATGGGGCTCTGTGCATGGCCATTTCCGGAAAGTGTTATCTGAGCCTCCACCATCACAAACATGCCGCCAACAGGGGAGAATGCCTTCAGGATTGCAGGCGATCCTATACAGTGAGGGAAAAGGAAAGTGGTTTTGAACTTGACATCGAAGATGAATACATCATGTCGCCCAAAGATCTTTGTACTATCCATTTCGTTAATAAGTTACTGGATTCCGGCGTACGTGTTTTGAAAATTGAGGGAAGGGCAAGATCCCCCGAATACGTAAAAGTGGTTTGTGAATGTTATGATCAGGCAATCCGCAGTGTGGCTGACGGAACTTATACACAGGAAAAAATTGATGGGTGGAAACATCGACTTTCATCTGTGTTTAACAGGGGATTCTGGGATGGTTATTACCTGGGCCAGAAACTGGGTGAATGGAGTCATGTATATGGTTCAAAAGCCACTCAAAGAAAGGAATATGTAGCCAAATGTATTAACTATTTTCCGCGTATTGGGGTTGCTGAATTTTTGTGTGAATCAGGGTCTCTTCAATCAGGTGATCAGGTACTGATTGTTGGACCTACTACGGGTGTGGTGGAACATGAAATAAGGGAAATCAGAGTCAATTACAGCCAGGTGAACCTGACCAGGGCAGGAGAGAAGTTTTCAATTCCCGTACCCCGAAAGGTAAGGCGTTCCGATAAACTCTATACCCTGGTTGATACAGGAAACCAATAAAAGAACGTTTGTCCGGATCATGATCATACATCATATCACCTTAAAGCTGCTGTTATGAAAAACCATTCATTTTTTCGATCCTTTTATTGGCTCATGCTGGCTTCGTTGTTGTTAATAAACCTGACGGCATGTAAAAAGCAAGACAAGTTCCGCGATTCTATCAATCCAGAATTTACGGAGAGAATTGCTGCCTTTACATCCGGGGTCATTTCATCGGAATCCACCATCCGGATCATATTGACAGAGGACTGTCCTGCAGCAGGAGACGGAAACATTCCTGCTGATGCCGGACTGTTTAAATTCAAACCTGCCATTAAAGGTCAGGCCTTTTGGGTAGACAAGCGTACTTTGGAATACAGGCCGGTCGAACCGCTTAAATCAGGCGAAAGCTATTCGGCACGGTTTAACCTGGGTGAAGTAGTGAAAGTTAAAAAGGAATTATCCGTCTTTGAATTCAGCTTTGCCATAGTACAGCAGGCATGGACCGTTAGTGATGAAGGTTATCAAACTCATAACGAAAATGACCTGGTTTGGAATCGAATTAAAGGTACAGTTAATACTGCTGATAATATAGATAATGAAGTTATTAAGAAATATTTCACAGCTCATCAGGAAAACAAGAAATTGAAACTGGTTTGGGAGTCAGGGGATGACCGAAGATCGTTTCATTTCCGGATCGACAGCGTGCAGAGAAAGGAAGAAGCCGGCAAAGTAATCATTGCATGGGATGCTTCTCCTGATTTTAAGGATATACATGGTAAATATGAAGTGGAAATTCCTTCTTTGTCAGATTATAAAGTGCTTGATGTTAAGGTAGTGCAACAGCCTGAGCAGTATATACAAATCATGCTCAGTGACCCGGTTAAAAAGAACCAGAATTTTGAAGGCCTCATATATCTTGATAATGGCACCTCGCTTGATTTTTCGGTTTCAGGCAACATCATCAAGGCTTTTCCGGCAGCCCGACAGAATGGTGATTGCAAAATTACCATCAGGGATGGACTGTTGAACATCATGGGTTATAAACTGAAATCTGATTATACTTACGACCTCACATTTGAAGTACCAAAACCTGCTGTAAGGTTAATCGGGAAAGGAGTTATTCTTCCTTCATCAAAGGGACTCATTTTCCCCTTTGAAGCGGTCAACCTGAACGCCGTGGATGTCAAAATCATCAAAATATATGAAAATAACATTGGTCATTTTTTGCAGGTTAACAAGCTTGACGGAAGTAATGAGTTAAAACGCGCAGGCAGGTTAATTCATAAACAAAAGGTTGAGTTGGGCAATGTACCTGCTGATCTGGGTCGATGGAACCGCTTTTATCTCGATCTGGCCAAGCTCATTGAACCGGATCCGGGGGCTATTTACCGCATAGAAATTTCGTTTAAAAAGCGCTATTCACTTTATCCCTGCGAGGATCAGGAAGAAGAAGAGAAAGTCGACGAAGAGGAGGATGAGGACACACCTGAAGAAGAGGATTCATACTGGGACTCTTATGAGGAATATTATGATGAATATTATTACGATGATGATTGGGATTATGAATGGGAGGAACGCGACAATCCCTGCTCGAAATCTTACTATACACAGAATCGCTGGGTGGCAAGAAATATTCTGGCCTCTGATCTGGGAATCATTGCCAAAATGGGTTCTGATCAGACCGTATTTTGCGCCATCACCAGTCTGGTTACTAGTAAACCCATCCAGGGTGCTGAAGTATCCGTTTTCAATTATCAGCAACAGCTGATTTCAACTGGAACCACAGATAACAATGGCTTTGCCACATTATCCTGCAAGGAAAAACCTTTTCTGCTGACGGCCGGGTATGAAAAACAAAGGGGCTATCTGCGGCTCGATGATGGCTCTTCATTATCACTGGGGGCGTTTGATGTATCCGGATCGTCGATACCCAGGGGATTAAAGGCTTTTATCTACGGAGAACGAGGTGTTTGGAGACCCGGTGACACGCTGCACCTTACCTGCATTTTGGAAGACAAGCAGCAGGTGCTTCCTCCCATGCATCCTGTATTGTTTGAATTGTATAATCCAAAAGGACAGTTGTATGCGAAAATTACAAAAACTTCCGGAATCAATGGATTCTATGCATGGAGCATTCCCACATCTCCGGATGTTTTAACCGGAAACTGGAATCTAAAGGTTAAAGTAGGAGGCACCCAGTTTGACAAAACACTTAAAATTGAAACCGTTAAACCAAACAGACTGAAGATCAATCTTACGTTTAACACACAAAGACTCTCTTCTTCCAGGCCCGATATCAAGGGTGAAATGCAGGTTAGCTGGCTTCACGGGGCCAATGCGTCAAACCTCAAAGCACGCGTTGCAGTTTCGCTCACAGAAGCGCCAACCACTTTCACCAAATACCCGGCATATCAATTTACCGATCCTGCCAAACGATTTAGCATGGAGGAGATTGAACTTTATGAGGGGTTTCTGGATGAATCGGGAAGGACTGTGATTCCGGGACGGTTCTCCGTAGACCAATCTGCTCCGGGGATGTTGAATGCCAATTTTACCACCCGTGTTTTTGAAAAAAGCGGTGATTTCAGCATTGACCGGGTTTCTATACCCTATTCGCCCTATGCGGCCTATGTAGGTGTGAAAACTCCCGAAGGTGACAAAAGGGGTATGTTGCTCACCGATACCACACATTGGGTTGATGTGGTGCTTTTGGATGAAAGCGGCAATGCATTGTCACGTAATAATCTGGAGGCTTATGTATATAAGTTGCACTGGCGCAACTGGTGGGAGTCGGCCGGTGATGAAATTGCCGATTATATTGGAAACACATACAACAGGCCGCTGGTTTCCAAAAAACTGTCTGCGGTGAACGGAAAGGGAAAATTCAGCTTCAGAATCAACCGACCCGAATGGGGGAGATTTTACGTAAGGGTAGTGGATCCGGTCAGCGGGCACGCAGCAGGTAAAATCATTTATATCGACTGGCCGGGATGGGCCGGAAGACCCATGCGCGATAACCCGGAAGCTGCGAGCATGCTTACTTTCAATGCTGACAAAGAAAAATACCACGTTGGAGAATATGCAGAAATCATTGTTCCCACCAGTGGAAGCGGAAATGCTTTGTTGAGTATTGAAAACGGCTCAAGGATAATCAGTAAGGAATGGCTTGTTACCAATGGAAAGGAAATCCGTCACAAATTCCAGATTACACCCGACATGGCTCCTAATGTTTATGCACATGTCACACTCATTCAGCCTCATGCCAGTTCGGAAAATGATATGCCCATGCGACTTTACGGCGTGATACCCATTTTGGTAGAAGATCCGCAAACCCGTTTATCACCGGTTATTAAAATGCCTGACAACCTGGAACCCTTACAGCAATTTAAGGTGGAAGTAAGCGAAAAGAACAAACGGGAAATGACCTATACCCTGGCCATCGTTGAAGAGGGCCTGCTTGATCTAACCCGTTTCAAAACGCCCGACCCGTGGAGCCTGTTTTACGCACGCGAGGCACTTGGCGTACGTTCATGGGATCTGTATGACATGGTTATAGGTGCCTATGGAGGCAAATTATCCAGCATACTGGGAATCGGCGGAGATGGTGAACAAGTGGCAGGTCAATCAGCAGAGAAAGCAAACCGGTTCAAACCTGTTGTTAAATACCTGGGTCCCTTTACTGTCAAAGGTGGCAAAACAAACAGCCATACGCTGGTAATGCCGAATTATATCGGTTCGGTTAGAGCCATGGTAGTAGCCGGGAAAGACGGGGCTTATGGATTTGCTGAGAAAGCCGTACCTGTAAAAAAGCCACTTATGGTACTTGCTACACTGCCCCGCGTTCTGGGTACCGGTGAATCAGTAAAACTTCCTATTACGGTATTTGCCATGGACAGTCAGATCAAACAGGTTTCTGTTTCAGTTAAATCAAATGACTTCTTAATTGCTGAAGGAGGCACAACCCAGCCACTGACATTCACCCAAACTGGTGACAAGATGGTTGAATTTGAATTCAAGACAGCCCGGAAAACAGGTGTTGCAAAAGTTCAAGTGACAGCAACAAGTGGTAGAAATACAGCAGTATATGACATTGAATTGGATGTACGGAATGCCAATCCTCCGGTTACGACATTTACCGGCAATTCGGTTGAGGCCGGTAAAACGAAGGAAATCAGCTTCACTTTGCCGGGTATGGAAAACACCAACACCGCTGTATTGGAAGTATCCGGAATTCCCCCGATTGACGCCGAACGCAGGTTACGCTACCTGATCAATTATCCGCATGGATGCATTGAACAGATTACTTCCACTGTTTTTGCGCAGCTCTATCTGACAGATCTAATAGAACTGGATGAAAACTCAAAATCGGCCATTGAGAAAAATATCAAAGCCGGTATCAATAAGCTGCAGCACTTCCAGGTTGCAGGAGGAGGACTTGCCTATTGGCCGGGCAACCTGGTTCCTGATCCCTGGGGAAGTTCTTATGCAGGTCATTTTCTGCTCGAAGCAGAAAAGAAAGGTTATACTTTACCTGCAGGCATGAAATCATCCTGGCTGAAATCACAAAAACAATTTGCCCGACAATGGAATCAGGTTCAGTATCGCGAGGATCACTATCGTCAGGACGACCTGGAACAAGCCTACCGGTTGTACACCCTTGCCCTGGCCGGGGAACCGGAAATGGCTGCCATGAACCGGCTCAGGGAGGTTAAAAACCTGAGCCTGCAGGCAAAGTGGCGTTTGGCTGCTGCTTATGCACTGGCAGGACAAATGCAAGTGGCGAAAGAATTGGTTGGTCGTGAAAGCACAGAAATACAACCTTATACCGGGTTATATTCAAGTTATGGTTCACGAGAGCGTGATCTGGCTATGTTACTCGAGACCATGTCGTTGATGAACAATCAGACCCAGGGTGCCATGCTGACGCGCAAGATTTCTATGGCGCTTTCTTCAACTTCCTGGATGAGCACACAAACCACTGCCTATTGCCTGCTTTCGGTAGCCAAGTTCGCCACAGGATCAACAGCTGACAAGTTAAACTTTTCATACAAGCTGGCTAACGGAAAATCCATTCAGGTATCTACATCCAAACCATTAACCCAGGTTAAACTTTCCTTGCCCAGGAATGCAAAGACTTTACCGCTGACCATCAACAACAACGGAAAAGCTATCCTGTTTACCCGGATTATCATGGAAGGTATCCCTGAGTCAGGTGAAGAGAAGGAATTTAGCAACAATTTGACAATCAGCGTATCTTACCAAACCAGAGAAGGACAACCTGTTGACGTATCCCGGGTAACCCAGGGAACGGATTTTCTGGCTTTGGTAACTGTTTATAATCCGGGGGCATTCAGGTACCGGCAAATGGCTCTGACACAGGTTTTCCCTCCGGGCTGGGAAATCAGGAATAACCGGCTTGCGGATGCTGAAATTTCCGAAAATTTGAGCAATCCCGAATATCAGGATATACGGGACGATAGGATTTACACATATTTTGACCTGTCTCAGGGAGAAAGAAAGACCTTTGTGGTGCAGCTGAATGCGGCATACCTGGGAAGATACTACCTGCCCGGGACTTATTGTGAAGCTATGTATGACAACAGCATTTCTGCAATGGAAAAAGGTCAGTGGGTTGAAGTAGTGAATGCAGACTGATCTTATTTTTTATGCCGGGCTACAAGTTCAATGAATTCATCAAAAAGAAACTCAGTGTCCTTGGGACCGCTCGATGCTTCGGGATGAAATTGCGTTGAAAAAAAAGGTTTGCTTTTGTGTTTCATCCCTTCATTGGTCTGGTCGTTCAGGTTGATGAAGAGCGGTTCCCATTCCGCCGGCAGTGTGGAATTATCAATGGCAAAACCATGGTTTTGTGAGGTGATATAAGCCTTATTTGTATTTTTTAGAATAACAGGCTGATTGTGGCTTCTGTGGCCATATTTCAGCTTATAAGTATTGGCACCGGCAGCCAGGGCAAGCAACTGGTTACCGAGACAGATGCCATAAACCGGTGTGTTACCGTCAAGTGCCTTTTTCAGATTGGCAATGGTAACGCCACATTGCTTAGGGTCTCCGGGTCCATTTGAAATAAACAACCCATCATAGGTTTCTTTTGAAATGTCATGGTTCCAGGGCACCAATATCACCGTAGTGTCACGGTGCAGCAAGTTTCGGATAATATTGTACTTGACGCCGCAATCTATAAGCAGGATCCTGTATTTGCCGTTTCCGAAGACCTTCTTTTCACGGATGCTGACCTGTTCCACCAGGTTATCCTGATTCGGGTCGTACAACGCAACATCCTGATTGTCAAAAACTATCTTACCGAGCATGGTTCCCTCTTCCCGAAGGATTTTTGTAAGCTCGCGTGTATCAATACCATAGATTCCCGGAATCCCGAATTCTTTCAACCAGTCGCCAAGACTTTTATCGGCGTTCCAGTGGCTGTATTCCTCGGTGTAATCTGAAATAATCAAACCGGATATATGTAACGCATAAGATTCAAAAAATTTATACATGGAATCTTCTGTAAGATTTCCCGGAACACCATAATTCCCAACAATTGGATAGGTTAAAGTCAGAATCTGGCCCTTATAAGATGGGTCCGTGAGGCTCTCTGGATAACCAGTCATTGCCGTGTTGAACACTACTTCACCGGAAACGGATTTTTCACAGCCAAAAGAAAAACCGTTAAACTCCTTACCATCTTCAAGTATTAATTTGATACCAATTCTCTTCTTCATTGAAAATATGTAGATTATCTTCTTTCGAATGCTTTAATTATCTCTTCAACCTGTTCGGGTCCGATTTTCTTTGCCAGTATCTTTTTGTCCTTATCCAGAATATAGATCTGAGGTGTGGTGACCACATCATAATCCATCTTGAATTTGTAGGAGTATGGATTCCAGGCATTGATCCAGTCATAAATTCCTTTGTCATTCACAAAATCAACCCATTTTATCTTACCGTCCTCTCCAAAAAGCGTACTGATTGCCAGGACTTTTACACCCATTGCCTCCAGGCTGTTTTTATAGATGCTGTGTAATTGCGGAACGACAGTTTTACAATGACCACAATCAGCTTCCCAGAAAAGAAGAACCAGGTACTTGGCCTCAATTCCGTGAATGTGATCCATTTTGCCGACATGAGGATAACGACGCAAAGCAGTATCGGCCATTGCGCTTTTAAAATGTGCAGCTGGCACAATCATGAGTTCGGCATCGGGAGTGACACTCCCGATAAGCAGGGGTTTTGTTTTTTCAACTTTGTCTTTCAGTTCGGCGAGAAATTTGGGATCACTCCACCAGGAATCGCGGATGTAGTATTTGTCGGCAATATGCACATACAAGGCATCCATGCCCATGATGTTACTTTTTCCAAAATGGTTAAACAGGGTTATCAGAACAAATCTATAGGTGTCGGAATCATGACGCGCCTTTTCAATAAGGAAGTCTGTGTGGTGAACCAGTGAATCCGGAATTTGGGGAACCACCTTGTTGATATAGGTCATCAACTTGTCTTCATAAAGAGGTGTTCTGAGCAGCCTGGGATCAGACAATTCAAAATTGTCGAAATAATGGTTGCGGTAATAGTAATACTGCCAGGTGGAATCAATCACATGTCCTTTTTCATCTTTGGGAGGGTCGGGAACTTCCACGTCCAGCGTGGTCATCAGAAAAGTCGATACAAAAAGATCCGGGTTTGCCTTCTGAATGTTAATGATCTTGTTTTTACGCTCATCGCCCAGTTGTTTGATCTTTGCCGTGAGTTGCTCCTTTGTTTTTGGATTACTTTCCTTCTGGATCAACGACATCAGGCTGTCATTTTTATTGCGCAGGGCAACCATGTACTTCTGAAAATCGAGAAAGATTTCATTGTCCGGGGAACCTTTTACATGCATGGTATTAACAAATTCCACTGTGTCGGTTTCCAGTGTGAAAGTTTGATCTTCACCGATAATCACGTCAAAATACCGGTCACTCCTGATGAACATGATGTACATACCCGAGGGTAGTTTCCGGCTGTTTTTGAATACACCATACCCCTTGCTGTCAAGTTTTATCGTGTCATCCGGATACATGGATTTGCTCAGGTAGTGTCCGAGAATAACCTCTTTGTCTGCTAATCCATTTAATATAATCTTGATTTCATAACCCTGACTGGCTCCATGCAGGGAAAGCATACAAGAAAGGATCAGTATGATTGAAAAACGAAATTTTATCATAGCTTATCAATGATTTTCACCTCATATTCACTGCCGGCAAAAATAATTATTAATTAGCTAATAAAAAATGACCGGAGTCCTGTCAGCAGATTTCCTATCTTTGACCCTTCATTTTTACTATCATCAATATGTATACGCTGAGAGACTGTCAGAATATCATTAACGAACGTATCCGTCAAATGCAACTTCCGGTTTATCCGGAAAATCTTTATGACCCCATGCAGTATTTATTGAACCTCGAGGCAAAAAGAATAAGGCCCTCACTGGTATTGATGGGGTGTAATGTGTTTTCAGATGACATTGAAAAGGCTGTATTTCCGGCCCTGGCAATCGAGGTATTTCACAATTTTACACTGATGCATGATGATATCATGGATAATTCTGATAAACGTCGAAATAACCTTACCGTGCATGTCAAATGGAATACAAATGTAGCCATCCTTTCGGGAGATGCCATGCTGATCAAAGCGTATGAATTGCTGTGCAGTGTTTCCAGAGAAACCCTTCCTCAGATTTTACCGGTTTTCAACCAAACAGCCCTGCAGGTATGTGAAGGACAGCAGTATGATATGGACTATGAAACCCGCTCTGAAGTGACCATTGAGGAATACCTGAAGATGATCACCCACAAAACAGCTGTTTTGTTGGCTGCCTCGCTGAAAATAGGCGCATTGTTAGGAGGAGCTGATGAGGAGAATGCAAGCCTGCTTTATGAATACGGGAAGAATCTGGGCATTGCTTTTCAGCTTCAGGATGACCTGCTGGATGTGTTTTCAGACCCTGACGTCTTTGGCAAGGTAACCGGGAATGATATTGTTACCAATAAAAAGACTATTTTGCTGATTGAAGCGATACGTACTGCATCCGAAGTCGATCGGAAAGAGCTTTTACACTGGCTGAGCCTGAAAGAATTCAATAAAGATGAAAAAGTTAAGGCTGTAAGCAAACTATATGCCGAACTGGATATACCGCGCAAAGTGATGGAGCGTATTGATCAGTACCACAATTTAGCAGTTTCCAGCCTGAAAAGTCTTCGCAAAGAACCCGAAAAAAAGGCGGTATTGCTTTCATTTTCGGATTACATGCTACATCGAAAAAAATAATCCGGCCTGCAGTGCAGAACCGGATTACCCGAACTTTTCAGGGAAAGTGTCAGAGGCCGTTCATTACGTTGGTATAAGTTGTGTAATGTTTGGTAGAAATACCATTGATTTGGTTACCAAGGTCTTTCTGATTAAAGCTGTTGCTTAAATTAATCAGGTTCTGCATGATTTGGAACTGATAAAGAATCTCGTTGTTGATTGAAGCAATGAAGCGTGGATTTTGGTCAAGGTAATAAGAAAGTTTTTCATCACCTATTGCAGTGAGTTTGTTCACCAGTTCATTCCCCTTGTCGGTTTTTTTGCAACGGTAGTAAGCGCTGGCGATCTGAATCATCGTATGATCATAGGGGATTTTCTCATTAGGTGAAATTTCTACAACGCGATCAAGTGCCTGTAATGCCCGGGTGGTATCTCCCTGTTCGATAAGTTCATTGGCAAGCTGTACGAAACGGGTCCTAAGCCGGATAATGGACATCGTACGTAAATGGAAATCATCCAGGTAAACATCAGGCTCATTCATTCTGCCCCAGCGGAATTTATTCATCAGGTTGTCGTATAAGCGGTCAACTTCTACCCGGCCTGCTTCATACCTCCCAATACTTTGTGATTTGACGGGTACCAGCCGGTAGGCAAAACCTTCAAGCTGCATATAATCTTCAAGTCCCAGCGTACCTTCATGTCCTATTGAAGCAAAATAAACGGGTCTTTCCCAGTTGTTGTTGGCCAGGATATCCATAACAATCAGTCCGCTTTTGCCCATACTGCCCCGGTTATAGGTCCATTCAATAAAGGGCACAATTTTGTCCTTGTCTTTGCGACTCACGGTGCCGTTTTCAACCACCAGTTCCGTATCCACAGAAAGCCGGAAGGTTCTTGTGGGAATGAAATTGAATTTTTCTCCGGTAGAGGATTCAACTTTAGCCTGGGGCAGATCGCTGGAAACAAAGTTCAATATTTCCTTAAGATCAGCAGCCTGTTTCATACGTTCCTGAACAAATACCACATCTCGTGTACCGTTGATGTATTGATTGGGAGTGAGTGAAATGGGTAGCACATCCGATTCATAGGCTTTACGACGCATCTGATCCACATGCCAGTCCATGTTCAGCAACATCAGATTCACCACCCTGACATCTGTGCGGATACCCTCAACTTCCTGGGCATACCAGAGCGGGAAGGTGTCGTTATCACCATTTGTAAAAAGTATGGCATTGGGGGCACAGGTCATCAGGTAATTGTGAGCAATGTCCCGGGCAGTATAACGACCAGAACGATCATGATCGTCCCAGTTTTCAGAAGCCATGATTCCGGGAACAAGCAGAAGGCATACCAAAGAAATAAAAACAGCAGAAAACTTATTTCTGAGTTTTGAGGCAAGTGAATCGTAAATGGCAATTATGCCCAAACCGATCCAGATTGCAAAGGCATAGAATGAACCTGCGTATGAATAGTCGCGTTCGCGCGGTTGGTTGGGGGTCTGATTCAGATAAACCACTATGGCAATTCCGGTAAGCACAAATAGCAGCACCACCACCCAGAAATTTTTTGAATCGCGCTGCATTTGAAAGATGAGGCCGAACAAGCCCAGAAGCAACGGCAGAAAATAGTAGGTATTTCTTGAAGGAATCTGCTTCATGCTTTCGGGCATGTTTTTCTGGTTACCGATCAGAACTTCATCAATTGCCCGGATACCACTGATCCAGTTGCCGTTAAGCGGATCTCCGAATCCCTGAATATCATTTTGCCTTCCCACAAAGTTCCACATGAAATAGCGGAAATACATATGTCCGATCTGGTAATTGAAGAAGAATTTAAGATTGCTGACGAATCCCGGAGGATCTTTGGGCGAACTACGGTCATATACAGGCTTTCCTTCACTATCAGTTACTGTATTTCCCTGTGAATCACGCCGCAGATTATACAAGCGGTTTTCTTTCAAATCTGCCCATTCCATATAAACATCTACATGTTCACGATCCGAACTCCACATTCGGGGGAAAATGGTTGTAAAGCGCGGATCGAACTTGTATGATAATTTCCGGGTGGTGATCTTATATTTTCCGTCTACAGGCGAATAGGTTGACTT
The DNA here is from genome assembly GCA_964449015.1 of uncultured Bacteroidales bacterium. Classification (GTDB taxonomy): domain Bacteria; phylum Bacteroidota; class Bacteroidia; order Bacteroidales; family UBA10428; genus UBA5072. The sequence goes on along the minus strand of CAYVBH010000008.1, from coordinate 13,610 downwards.
TCCATGATCAAAACCAACCGGTTCGGCATTGAAGTATGGTCCTTTAACCAGCGGACGATCGCCGTATTGCTCACGGTTCACGTAATACTGAAGTGAGAAAATGTTTTCCGGATTGTTTTCATCCATGGGCGGATTGGCAAGCGACCTGATTACAATCATGGTAAATGAAGAATACCCGATGATGATCATGACAAACATCAGTATAACCGTATTCAGCAAAACCAACCTGCGTTGATAAGTCTTCCACAATCCGTAAGCGATAGCACCGAGAAGTACTACAAAGTATACGACCAGGCCTGAATTGTAAGGCAGGCCAAACCCGTTTACAAAAATCAGTTCGAACCGGGAAGCCAGCCAAATAAGACCCGGAATGATCATGTACATCATTACACCCAAGATAACAACAGAAGCAAGCAGGGCTTTGATGACACCACCGGAGGTAACCGGGTACTTCCTGAAATAGTAAACCAAAACAATAGCCGGAATTGCCAAAAGATTCAGCAGGTGAACACCTAGGGAAAGTCCCATCAGATAAGCAATCAGCACAAGCCATCTGTTGGAGTAAGGCTTGTCAGCCTCATTTTCCCATTTCAACACCGCCCAAAAAGCAACTGCAGTAAACAGGGAAGAACTGGCATAAACCTCACCTTCAACTGCCGAAAACCAGAAGGTATCGGAAAAAGTATAAGCCAAAGCACCTACTATTCCGCTTCCGAATACAATGATCTTGTCACGTGAACTCAATTCTTCAGGATCGGAATTGCCGGGATTGGAAAAATGATGGCGGTATCCGATTAATTGAACGGCCAGGTGTGTGATGGTCCAGTAAAGGAACATGATGGTCAACGCACTGGCAATTGCTGAAAAAGCATTAACCATCATGGCTACCCGGTCTACCTGACTACCCGCGAAGAGTGAAAAAAAGCGGGCAATGATCATAAATAAAGGTGCTCCGGGAGGATGGCCAACCTGCAGTTTGAACGCGCTGGAAATAAACTCACCGCAATCCCATAAACTTACAGTAGGTTCAATGGTCAACAGGTACACCACGGCAGAAATAATAAACACAATCCACCCGTTCATGTTATTGATAAGCCTGAATCTGGTCATTGCAATAGAATTAATAAATATTGAGACGATTGAATGGCAAAACTGAATAATTTTGAAAAAAAACCAAATTTAATAGAGAATATCGGAATAATAAATAGTTTCGCCAAAGTACCCGTAAATTACAGGCTGCATTATGAAACAAAAAAAGCGTGAAGGCATTGTGTATTCCACAAATCCTGACTTTCAATTCCGGAATGAAGAAATTACAGAACCTGAGACATTGCCAGCAAATCGTCAACTCCTTTATGTCTGGCTTGATTCAAAAGGTAGAAAAGGGAAAACAGTTACTCTGGTAAAGGGTTTTGTGGGTAAAACTGCCGATCTAGAAACTCTTGCTGTGGAAATAAAGAGAACTTGCGGTACGGGCGGTTCGGTAAAAGATCAGCAAATCGTCATCCAGGGTGATTTCCGCGAAAGGATATTGCAGTTTCTTTCGAATAAGGGTTACAAAACCAAAAAAGCCGGAGGATAAAGGGCTGCACATCCATGGTAAGATTATTCGAGAAACAAAGTATATTAAATTGGCTATTAAGTCACAAGTATAAATTAATTGCATTTATACTATTACTAATAGGTTATATTCAATTATTAAACAAACCATTATTTAATGATCCTTATTCCACCGTCATCATGGATCGCACCGGCCGGTTGATGGGAGCCAGGGCAGCCAGTGACGGACAGTGGCGTTTTCAGAGTAGGAGTAAGGTACCTGAGAAGGTAAAAATGGCTACATTGGCCTTTGAAGACAGGTATTTCTACTGGCATCCCGGGGTAAATCCGGTTTCGATTTTTAAAGCTGCATTGCGAAACCTGAAAGCCGGTAAAATTGTCAGCGGCGGCAGTACCATTACCATGCAAACCATCAGGTTATCGCGAAAAGGTAAGCCCCGTAATCTATGGGAGAAGGCAATAGAAAGTATAATGGCCACAAGGCTTGAGTTAAGTTATTCTAAAGAAGAAATACTGGCCTTATACCTGTCACATGCTCCATATGGCGGCAATGTGGTGGGAGTAGAGGCTGCTTCATGGCGGTATTTTGGAATTGCCGGTAAGGACTTGTCGTGGGCTGAGGCAGCAACCCTGGCGGTACTTCCCAACTCACCCTCATTGGTTCATCCGGGCAGGAACCGTGAAATTCTTCTCAGGAAAAGAAACATGCTCTTGGCCCGCCTATGCCAACTTAACCGGATTGACAGCACTACTCTGAATTTGTCGCTGGTCGAATCGATACCTGAAAGACCTTCGGTAATGCCCAGACTGGCTCCCCATTTGCTCGACAGATGCTGCAGGGAACATGAGGGCGAGGTGGTGAACACCACCCTGTCCGCATCGTTGCAGGAACAGGTATCAGCCATTATTGAGCAACATCATATAAAATTAAAATATAATGAAATAAATAATATAGCTGCTGTTATACTTGAGGTAGAAACAGGTAATATATTAGCATACATCGGAAATACAATGAACATGACTTCATCTGCTCATAGCAATGAAGTGGATGTGGTTGCCGCACCCCGGAGCACCGGAAGCCTGCTCAAACCGCTGTTATATGCTGCCATGCTTGATGACGGTAAAATACTTCCCGAAAGCCTGGTTCCGGATATTCCGGTTAATCTGGGCGGATTTTCTCCCCAGAATTTCAGTGGCCAGTTTGAAGGTGCGATACCTGCAAGTAAGGCGTTATCCAGATCATTGAATGTGCCGGCGGTTGAGCTGCTAAGATTGTATGGCATACAGCGCTTTCATCATCTCTTGCGTGACCTGGGCATGAAGACTGTCAGCAAGCCGGCGGATTATTACGGACTGTCACTTATTTTGGGAGGAGCCGAAGGAACCCTAGAAGACATGAGCAATATTTATGCTTCGTTGTCGCGTGTCCTGAATCATTACGGGAAAAATGGACGGTATTATCCTGAGGATTTCAGGCCAGCAAATTATCTGTTTGAAGATAAACCTGAGAAATCATATGGCATTGAGCAACATGGATATTTAAGTGCGGCAGCAATATGGTTTGCCTACCAGGCGATGATCGAGGTTAACAGGCCAGATGAAGAAGCAGGATGGAGCCGGTTTCTTTCAGCCCGAAGAATTGCATGGAAAACAGGAACAAGTTTTGGATACCGCGATGGATGGGCAATAGGCGCTTCGGCAGCTTATGTTGTGGGTGTGTGGACCGGCAATGCAGATGGAGAAGGAAGACCCGGACTCACCGGAATAGGAGCTGCTGCCCCGGTCATGTTTGATTTGTTCAATCTGCTGCCAGATTCTGAAGGATTTACATTTCCAATAGATGAGCTGGTAATTGCCAGTATCTGTCAAACCAGCGGTTACCTTGCAAGCAAAAATTGTCCCGATCAAAAGGAAGTGAAAATACCTGTTTCAGGGTTGAGATCACCGCTGTGTGCTTTTCACAGAATTGTGCATCTGACTGAAGACAGGCAGTACCGGGTTACCGGTAATTGTTACCCGGTTAGCAAAATGCAGCATGTTTCCTGGTTTGTTTTACCTCCTGTTCAGGAATGGTATTACAAAAAGCACCATGCTGACTATAATCCGTTGCCTCCTTATCTTTTCAATTGCCAGCCCGATAACCAGCGATCGATGGACTTGATTTATCCCCGGGAAGATGTTCAGATTTATGTGCCCAGGACGCTTGACGGAAACAGGGGACGCGTTGTTTTTGAAGCTGTTCACACGAACCAGGATGCCATAATTTATTGGCATCTTGATGATCAGTTTGTAGCTGTGACCAGGTATATTCACCAGGTGGAACTACTTCCCGAACCCGGGAAGCACAGGTTGATACTGGTTGATGAAAAAGGAGAGGAACTGATCAGGACTTTTGAGGCGGTGGAACCATGATGTACCTCCAGGGCATGCTTTTCCAAGGTTCCCGGGCATAATCGATTCCAAAACGGGGCACCCGGGTAATGACGGGTTTCAAATCCCGGTTTTCAATCCAGATTCTTTCAGATATTGCCAGGTTTTCTCCGTAAAAGGTCTGATCAATATTTAGGGCCCGGGTAATTTTTCCGGGTCCCTCATAACCGGTTATCCCCCTGATTAATATGGCCTGAGGCTGGTGCTGCTCCCCGGTAACAATATTCAGCATCCAGTACATGCCATAGATAAGGTAAACATAAACAAGTCCGCCCTGGTCAAACATAATTGCATTCCGGGCTGTTTTACCGAACCGGGCATGCGAAGCCTGGTCATCAATTCCCAGATAGGCTTCTACCTCCGTAATGGTATGGGAGAAAATTCTTTCCTTATCTTTCCTTACAAGCGCTTTACCAACCAGATCAGGGGCAACTGTTAGTGCATCCCTGCAAAAGAAGTTCCGGTCCAGCCGCATAGGCAACAAACTTAGATGATCAGCATGGCATCACCATAGGTGCCAAAGTGGTACTTTTCTTTAATGGCAACCTTATAAGATTCAAAAAGCAATTCGTATCCGGAAAAGGCTGAAACCATCATGAGCAGTGTTGATAGCGGAAGATGAAAATTGGATATCATTCGTGTGGGTACACTGAATTCATAGGGCGGGAAAATAAACTTGTTCGTCCATCCGTCATAGGGCTTTAAATGACCGGCTGTTGAAACGGAGCTTTCCAGCGTTCGAAGCACGGTAGTACCCACTGCACAAACGTGTTTGTGGGCATCCTTGGCAGCATTGACAATATTCGCAGCTTCTTCGCCAACGATGATCCGCTCGGAATCCATCTTATGCTTGGTCAGGTCTTCCACGTCGACCGTTCTGAAGTTGCCAAGCCCAACGTGCAGTGTAATTTCGGCAAAATGAGCGCCTTTTATCTCAAGCCTTTTAAGCAATTCACGGCTGAAATGAAGTCCGGCAGTAGGCGCGGCTACGGCACCTTCGTGTTTGGCAAAGATGGTCTGATACCTGTCACGGTCTTCGGGTTGCACCGCTCTTTTAATAAACTTGGGCAACGGGGTTTCACCAAGTTTGAAAAGCGTCTTCTTAAATTCATCATAATCACCATCAAACAAGAACCTGAGTGTACGACCTCTTGAGGTAGTATTGTCAATTACTTCAGCAACAAGCGTTTCGTCGTCATCTCCAAAATACAGTTTATTGCCGATCCTGATTTTCCGGGCCGGATCAACCAGCACATCCCAAAGTCGTTGCTCCCTGTTCAGCTCACGCAGCAGAAATACTTCTATTTCCGCACCTGTTTTTTCTTTGTTCCCGTAAAGCCGGGCAGGGAAAACCTTGGTGTTGTTAACAACAAACACATCACCCTCATCAAAATAATCAATGATGTCCCTGAAGATCTTGTGATGGATTTTTCCCGTGCTCCGGTCCACAACCATCAGCTTGGATTCATCACGCTTGTCGGCCGGATATTTCGCAATCAGGTCATCCGGTAAATTGTACTTATATTGTGAAAGTTTCATGTGTTTGTTAGTGAAGTCTATTTCGACATAAACCTAGAAAATACGATTACAAGAAAAAAAGGTTACAAAAAAACAAAATTTCTTTCAAATTCTTCAATACTTAATGCATCCTTTAACAAAAAATTACCAATTGCCGTTCTGGTAAGGCCTGACAAATAGGCACCCGAATTCAGGCTCACCCCAAGATCTCTTGCCAGGGCCCTGATATAGGTTCCTTTGCTGCACGTAACGCTGAATGTAACCACAGGAATCTGGCAGGAAATCAATGAAATGTCATGTATAACTATTTCCCTGGGCTGGAGTTCCATGGCTTCTCCTTTTCGCGCCAGCTTGTAGGCGCGGGTTCCATTTACAAACCTCGCGGAGAAATCAGGAGGCATCTGCATCTGAGTGCCGACAAAGCTGCTGAGTTTTTCCCGGACGAGGGGTTCGTCAATATGACCGGTGGGGAAGGTATGATTCACTGAGGTCTCCAAATCGTATGACGGAGTGGTAGCTCCAAGTTGAATTTTCACCAGGTATTCTTTGGGCCGTGCCTGATATTGATCAATATTCCGGGTTTCTTTTCCTGTACATACAATCAGCAGTCCTGTAGCAAGCGGATCAAGGGTACCGGCATGTCCAACCTTGATTTTTTTCAGTTGCAGCTGGTGTTTGAGTATGGCCTTAACTTTGTTGACCAGGTCAAAGGAGGTCCAATAAAGAGGTTTGTTGAATAACAGCACCTTGCCGTTAAGCATCTCATCAGCTAAGGTGATTTGATCCATTTATAAGCAGCAATAAGAATATCAGGCTTTTTGTGAATCTTTGGGTTTTTTCATAATGGCCCAGATTTCAAAAGCAAAACCAAACAACACCACCACAGGTGCAAGGGTTATCCGGCGAAAACTAAAAATTTCCTTACCGTTAAACACATTGGGATCATCAGATTTCCCTCCTATCATGAGCAAGAAGCCGGCAATGATGATCACAAATCCGATTAACAACAGCAAGTAATTTTCTTTACCGAGAGCAAATCCCGTATTTGATTCTTTCACATCTGGTTTTTTTGCCATAGCGTTCAGTTTAAGTATATAAATTATCTGTTTTCATTTTAAGGTACTTATTTACCGAAAAGTATGTGGAAATCCAGGCAATCAAAAGGCCTGTTATCAGAATGAGGCCGAAGACAATACCCAGAATCCGAAGATCCTGGAAACTGAACAAACCTTCAAGCTGTTTTTCAATGATGTAAATAGCTGCAGAAAGCAACAGGATTGCAAATAAAGCAGCTGCCAGTCCCTGGGTTACACCCCTGATCAGAAAAGGTCGTCTGATAATCCGGGGATGGGCACCAACAAGCTGCATGGTCCGGATAATAAAACGTTTGGAGTATACAGTGAGCCTGATTGTGTTGGAAATCAGGGTAACTGCAATAAAAAACAGCAGAATACTGAGAATCAGGATGGACATACTGATTTTATTGATGTTCAGATTAACTGCATAGATCAGGTCTTTTTGGTATGATATATCAGCTACCTGTGGATACGCCAACCAGTCTTTTTCAAGAATGGCAAAGCTGTCGGGATTGGCATATTCAGCGTGCAGTTTGACATCGATTGAAGAGGGCAAGGGATTGTATCCCAGAAAATCGACAAAATCTTCACCCAACTCCTTTTGATACTCTTCAGCGGCTTTTTCGCGGGTAATATACCGGGTTTCTTTTACACACTTCTTGGCATCGAGCATTTTCTGGAGGCTGAATATATCTACCTCACGGGCATCATCTTTTAGATATACGGAAATGCCTATATTTTCCTTGACGTAAGTGGAAAGCTTTTTGGCGTTCAGTATTAGAGTGCCGGCAATGCCAAGCAGGAAAAGAACCAGCGTGATACTTACCACCGATGTAAAGTAGGAAGTGGTCAATCGACGCTTTATGGTATTGTCTTTTGCCTGCATGAAAATCTATATATAACTGAGCTTTTTACGAATAAACATTACACATATTCGACCCAACCATAGGGATCCGGCTCGTCACCGTTTTGAATGGCTATCAGTTTGCTATACAGCTTGGTAGATAGAGGTCCCGGTTTTCCGTCTTTGCAATAATCATAGATGACATTGGTGTCGGGATCAACGATCTTTCGAATGGGGGTTATCACAGCAGCTGTACCGCATTCTCCGGTTTCCTCAAAAGATGACAACTCTTCAATTGGAACTTGCCGGCATTCTACAGTGAGCCCCATATCTTTAGCCAGCTGCTGAATGCACATGTTGGTGATGGAAGGGAGAATGGATTTGGATTTGGGTGTGATGTAGGTATTGTTTTTGATTCCAAAGAAATTGGCGGGACCGGCTTCATCAATATATTTCTTTTCCTTGGGATCCAGATACAGCGAAGTGGAATAGCCTTTATTTTGAGCCAGTTCCAATGAAGCGAGGCTGGCAGCATAATTTCCACCCACTTTATAGCATCCTGTTCCCAGAGGAGCTGCCCGGTCATAACCCCGGCACACCATTACATCGATGGGTTTGAAACCTTCCTTGAAATAAGGCCCTACCGGTGTAACAAAAACCATAAACAGGTATTCCTTTGCCGGTTTTACCCCTACCTCGGCACCTGAACCAATCAGCAGCGGCCTGATATATAACGAAGCTCCAAAACCATACGGAGGTATGAATCTCTCGTTTAGCTTCACAGCCGTAAAAACTGCTTTTTTAAAGAGTTCGACCGGAACAGTGGCCATTCTGATGCCTTCTGCCGTGTCATGCATTCGTTTGGCATTGGCCTCACATCGGAAAACCCTGATCTTCCCGTCTTTGCCCCTGAAGGCTTTCAGACCTTCAAATGCTTCCTGACCGTAATGAAGGCAGGTAGCAGCCATGTGCAGGTTGATGTATTCAGAGGAGGTGATCTCAAGTTCACCCCATTTTCCATCACGATAATAACAACGTACATTGTAATCCGTCTTTACGTAGCCAAAAGGCATGTTCTTCCAGTCGAAATTTTCCATAGTGAGATAGAATTCTGATTCAGCCTCAAAAATAGGTATTTCGTATGGAACAACAAATTGCCTGATGTTATATTCCTATAATTTTTATGGTTTTTTTACCTGATATTCAAAATAAAAAAATAATTTTATAGTTTTAAGAATAAAATCAAGCATACGCATGGAACACGAAAAAAATTTGATAATGGTAACATGGGACTTTACCGAAAAGAACGTGTTTGCCATAGAGCATGCTGTACAAATGTCATCCATGGTGAAGGGTGAGATTGCAGTTGTTCATATAGTCAAAAAAGATTCGGAAATTGATGAAGCCCAAAAGAAAATGGCTGATGATGTCCGGAAACGGTTTCCCGATCCTTCACTCAATTTCTCATTTGTCGTTCGGAGCGGATCGATTTTTCATACCATTGGAGAGCTGGCAGCCGAACTGAACGCCATTACGGTAGTTATGGGAACACATGGCATGACCGGTATGCAGAAGTTTCTGGGAAGCTGGGCGCTGAAAGTGATTGCCAGTTCTAAAGCACCTTTTATTGTTGTTCAGGAATCGCCTAAAAGCGAAGCCATGAAAAACGTTGTTCTTCCTATTAACTATAAAAGGGAAACCAAGGAATGCGTTTCCTGGACCAATTTCTTCTCGAAAAAATTTGGTACCAAGTTCCATCTGTTCCGGGCCAAGTATGTCGACAGCAATTTCAAGAAGGGTCTGGATTCAAATATGTTTTTTATAACCAAGTACTTTGCCAGCAAAACCATTCACTTTGAATCGCAACTGGCCAAAGGAGAAGAAGATTTCGGAAAAGAAACCATTCAGTATGCAAAAAGTATTGATGCTGATGCCATCATGCTGATGACTACACGTGACATTGGATTCACCGATTATGTAATGGGGGCTCAGGAACAATATATTATAGCCAACAGCGAAAGAATCCCGGTGATTTGTATCAATCCCAGGCCGGCTAAAAATGTTGGCGGTTTCAGTGCAAGCGGTGGCTGAACTATTGAAACCACGGTATTACAACTATTTCAAAAACAAGGGTAATTCCTTGTTTTTGTTTTTTTATGAAGAGAAATAACTGAAACAGATTTCCATGAATACTCAGAAACCCCGACTGGTGTTTGCTACCAACAACAAGCATAAGTTTGATGAGATTAGGCAGGTCATCGGAAACAACATGGATTTGCTGAGTCTTGATGATTTGGGATTTTCAGAGGAGATACCTGAAGAGAAAGACACATTAGAGGGCAATGCCGCTCAGAAGGCAATGTATATTTACAACAGGTTCAGAATGGATTGTTTTGCAGATGACACGGGCCTTGAAATTGAAGCACTTCAAGGAGAGCCCGGTGTTTATTCGGCTAGGTACGCCGGACCCTCCTGCTCATTTGAAGATAATATGAATCTGGTACTTCAAAGAATGAAAGGAAAAGTTAACAGAAAAGCGCGCTTCAGAACGGTAATCGCTCTGGTTGAAAATGGCATACTATCTGTTTATAATGGAGAAATTAAGGGAATCATTATCTCAGAAAAGCGGGGTGATAAAGGATTCGGCTACGATCCGATTTTTATACCCGATGGTTATCATTCTACTTTTGCTGAAATGACGCTCGAAGAAAAGAACCGCATTTCGCACCGGACTAAGGCCATTGAAGCATTTGCACTACATTTCAGGGAAAAACAAGTTTTACAAGGTTAATGATTCTGGTACCATATTGCATTACATGAAAACAAAACGCTGCCTGTTGTTGATGATTGCCTTGCTTGGTGCCCTCAACATTTATATTTACTCACAAATACCTACTGGCGGATGGCGCGATCATCTGCCATACAACCAGGGTGTGCGAATTGCCGAATACAATACCAGAATTTTTTGTGCTACCATGGCAGGCAGCCTGTTTTCCATTGATACCAGAGATAACAGCTTAAAAAAGCATTCCAAGGCGAACGGACTTTCAGATGCGGCAGTTTCGGCCATTGCTTGCTCCCGGGTCACCAATACGCTCATTATCGGGTACAGCAACGGAAATATCGACCTGATCCGGAATGATTCCGTCGTTAATCTCCCGGACATCAAAAGAAAAACCATCATGGGAGCAAAAGGTATCAACAATATTTATTGTAAAGGCCAGTATGCTTACCTGGCCTGTGGATTTGGTATCGTTTTGCTTGATCTTTACCGCCGCGAATTCAGCGATACCTATTTCTTCGGTGCCGGAGGCGCCCAGGTTTACGTCAATGACATCACCACCGGTGATAATTATTTGTACGCTGCTACGCGTGAGGGTATTTTCAAGGCAGACCTGAATCATCCGAACCTGCTTGATTTCAATGCATGGCAGCAAGTCCAAACCCTTCCAGATCCCGACGCGGAATACCGCTACGTGGCCTATTACAACAACCAGCTTTTTACGGTTTACCAAGATGCGGATTTACCACAGGATGACATCATTACTTTTGATGATTCCGGATGGGAGGTATGGACTAACAGCTATGCCGACAGGTTCGATTACCTTGGAGAGCAGAACGGATTCCTGGTGTTTTCATCCTTGTTGAAAACCAGGGTATATGACCCTGAAGAGGAATTAATAAGGGATAACACTACCTATTATGCCAAACATGCCCTGTATGATTCGAAAATGAATCTGTGGTATGCAGATCCGGGTGCAGGATTAGTCAGGCTGGATGCTGCCGGAAACGGTACAGTTATTGCCCCAAATGGTCCTCCGGCAAAAACAGTTGGTGATATAGAAATACTTTCAGGCCAGGTATGGATAGGGTGCGGAAACCTGGAATCCCAACATGCCGGTTATGGGGCCAGTTCCTTTATCAATGAGCAATGGACCTCGTATAACAGGAATGACCTACCCGAGATGGTCAATTTCAACAACGTGTCTGAAATTTCCATTGATCCTCTGAATCCCGGGCATGTACTTGGGGGATCATACGGTTATGGGGTGGTCGAGTTTCTTAACGGAGAACTGGTTGATCTTGTCGATCATGATGATGGCATCTTTGTTCATGTGACCGGATATGAAGATAAACCGGAATACATTCGCATCACCGGTGTCGATATTGATCGAAAGGGCAACATGTATGCTTCGGCCTCAAACAGCGAGGTGGGCCTGTATAAGAAGAATCCCGGTGAAAACTGGATAGCGATGGACGTTGAATATGATGACTTCGGTTTCTCAACCAATGTAGGACAGCTTCTTGTCCGGGATGGAGGCCAAATATGGCTGTTGGTAGAAGAGAAGGGAATACTGATCATAGAAGAGGAAGAAGAATCTACAAGGGAACGGTTTTTTGCTGCCAGAAATAAAGAAGGAAAAGTGCTTAACCCGATTTATTCCATTGCAGAGGACAAGGATGGGGCTATCTGGGTGGGAACAGCTAACGGGCCGGTAGTGTACTTCAATCCGTCGGAGATCTTTGATGAGGAGAAGATTTTAGGCTTCCAGCCGCTGATCCCAAGAAATGACGGAACAAATTTTTATAACCCGCTGCTGGCAACGGAAAAAATTAACGATATTGCCATAGACGGTGCCAACCGAAAATGGTTTGCCACAGAGAAATCGGGGGTATTCCTGATATCACCCGACGGGAAAAAGGAAACTCTTCATTTCACCGAAGATAACAGTCCCTTACTTTCCAATAATGTGCTGACACTTGCTGTAAATGATGTAACAGGCGAAGTTTTCTTCGGAACTGACAAGGGAATTGTTTCCTACAGGGGAGGAGCCACCGAGGGAAGTGATGATTTCAATGACGTGCACGTCTTCCCCAATCCGGTCAGGGAAACCTATCAGGGAGACGTCACGGTTACAGGATTGGTAGGCAATGTGAATGTGAAAATTACAGACATTACCGGAAATCTTGTATTTGAAACGACTGCGCTGGGCGGACAGGCCATATGGAACGGGAGAAACTTCCGGGGAGACCGGGTACAGACCGGCGTATATCTTGTGTTTTGTACTAATGAGGACGGATCAAAGACACATGTGACCAAGCTTTTGTTTATACACTGAAAATACACAGGTTCAATGCTCCATAAAACAAGGGCAATTGTTCTGCATCATATTAAATACGGCGAGACCAGCCTTATTGTGACTTTCTATACCGAACAATTTGGACGCATTACCTGCATGGTGAACGGAGCAAGAACAAAAAAATCGAAAACTCCGGTTACCCTGTTTCAGCCTTTAGGTCTTCTGGAAATTGATATGTACCACAAACCCGGCAAGGAAATTCAACGTTTGAAGGATGCCTGTTGCCCGCAGCATTATACCTCATTGCCTGTCAATATCACGAAGAGCACGATTGCCTTATTTCTGGCTGAGGTTTTGTTTCTTTCGCTCAAAGAGGAGGACAGCAATCCGAAGCTTTTTTCCTTCCTGTACCATGCTTTTCAACTTCTTGATAACAAGGCAACAGGGGTGGCCAATTTCCATCTGTGGTTTTTGTTACACCTGACCCGGTACCTGGGTATCTCAGCCAGGGACCACGCAACCGATAATGAACGACTTTTGCTATCAGACAGACAACTGTTTGAAAATATTTCAAAGGGAAGCCGTGAAGCCATGCTGCTTTTTCTGGAAAATCCCCAGGGCCCGCCGGAATCGGTGATCCTTAATCACACAGCCAGAACAGAACTCCTTGAAGAAATCATCAGGTATTATACGATCCATATTGACGGTTTTTCGCGGATGAAGTCGTATGCCGTGCTCAGGGAAATATTTAAATCATGATATTTTTCACCGGCCATCTGCAGGCAATTGCGACAAGACAGATACCGGGTGCACAGAATTATAGTACATTTACACTTGCAGAATCCAACAGCTTATGGTAAAGAAAAAAAGTAAGGCCAACTATGCGAAAAAGGCAGGATTGCCGCCCGAAAGCCTGGTTTATACCGGAAATAAAAAACCATCACCGGGCAACATGGAAATTATTGTTTATGATGAACAAAGTTGCATTCAAACAAATGTATCCGATGCTTCAGAACTTCATAAATGCATTGACAGAAATAAAATTAATCTATTAATAATTAATAACATAACAGATATTAACTTAATTGATAATGTAGGTAA